>JAURXS010000326.1 GCA_030654305.1 bacterium
CGCGCGCCGCTCCCAGCGGTCCAGGATCAGCACGTCGAGGTGCCGGGGCAAGCCGGCGGTCTGGTGCGCGTCTTCGAGCAGCACGATGTCGCAACCGGGCGCCTCGCGCAGCAGGAAGGCGAGGCCCTGCCGCCGCCGGCGCGCCTGGACGACGGGCTCCGCGGGCAGGGCGGCCGCCAACAGCCGCGCCTCGTCGCCGCAGTCCGGATCGCCGGGTCGCACGCGCAGGGGCCCCGCGGCGCGGCCCCCGTGGCCGCGGGTCAGCACGGCCGCGCGCAGCCCCGCGGCGGACAGCCGCCGGGCGAGGTCCAGCACCACCGGCGTCTTGCCGGTGCCGCCGGCGACGAGGTTGCCCACCGAAACGAGGAAGGGCCGCGCCTCCGGCACGCCGCGCGACGACAGGCGCCGCCGCAGCTCGGCATCGCCCCAAGCGTCGGACCAGGGCTCGATCCAGGCGGCGAGTCGCGGCAACCGGGTCTCCCAGCGCCGCCAGGCGTCCTCGACGCGTCCCCTCGCCCCGCCGCGCAGATCGAGGACCGCGCCGCGGAAATGGGTGCCGGACGTCATGCGCCGCTCCTCTCGCCCCGCAGCCAGGCTCCCAAGTTCGAGGCGACCGCCGCGCAGGACGCAGCTTCGGCCTCGCGCGGGACGCGCACGTCCGCGCCTTCCTCGATCGCCACCGTCGCCCAGGGCAGCGGGACGATCGTCCGGTCCCAGGTCCGCAGCGACAGGTGGCGTCCCGGACGGGCGCGCAGCGGCACGATCGGCGAGCCCGACAGGCGGGCCAGCAGGACCGCGCCCTCGTGCACGGTCCCGAACGGACCGCGCGGGCCGTCCACGGCCAGACCGACGGCGCCGCCGCGGCGCAGGACTTCCAGCAGGGAACGCAGGGCGTCGGCGCCGTCCCTGCCGGTCGAGCCCCTCACGAAGCCGAACCCGTCGGACCCGAGCGTGCGGATCAGGATGTCGCCGTCGCGGCTCTGGCTGACCAGCAGCGAGGCCCGCGCCGGCTGCACGTGCAGCGCGGCCGGGATCATGTCGCGGTGGAGGCTGGCGAAGATGATCGCCCCTCGTCGCGACGTCCCCGCGGCGGGGGCGCGGCGCACGGTGGTCGCCAGCAGGCGCCAGGCGGGGCGCGCCAGCGCGAGCTTCAGGGACTGGGACGCGCCGGCGCTCATCGCCCGTCCCCGGTCCGCTCGCGCAGCAGGGACACGGCCTCGTCGGCGGCGCGGTCCCAGAAGCCGGCGCCGCCGAGGCGCTCGCGCAGTTCGTCCACGCCGGAGGCGAAGCGCGCCCGCCGCGCGCCCGACGCCAGCCAGTCCTGCAGGTCGGCGGCCAGGGCCGCGGGTCGCGCCGCGTCCTGGACGAACTCGCGCACCAGCGGGCGTTCCGTCGGGCGCTCCAGCACCAGGTTGGCCAACCCGATCCAGTCCAGGCGCACCAGGCGGCGGGCCAGGGCGTAGGTCAGCGGTGAGGTGCGGTAGACCAGGGCGTGCGGCACGCCGGCCAGCGCGACCTCGAGCGAGGCCGTGCCGCTGCAGACCAGCGCCAGGTCGAGATCGCGCGTCAGGGAGGCCAGCGGCTCCCCGCTGACGCTCAGGCCGTCGCCGGGGTCGTCAGGCACGGGCGCCCCGGGAGCGCGGCTGACGACGCCCCGCAGCACGCGTCCCGGCGAGTCCGCCCGCAGGCGGACGAAGGCCTCGCGCAGCACCGGCAGCAGCGCGCGCACTTCCTGGGCGCGGCTGCCCGGCAGCAGCCCGATCGTCAGCGGCGCCGCGGGATCGAGCAGGCGCTCCTCGCGCCGCCGGCGCGCGCGGTCGACCTCCGACTTGGGGTGGTCCTCGACCAGGGGGTGCCCGAGGGAGACGGCCGGGATGCCGCGGGCCCGGAAGTACCGCTCCTCGAAGGGCAGCACGACCCCGAGGCGGTCCACCGCGCGGCGCACGCCGCCGGCCCGCCAGGCGCCCCAGGCCCAGAGCTGCGGCGCGATCAGGTAGAAGACGGGCACGCCGGCACCGCGGGCGTGCCGGGCGATCCCGAGGTTGAAGCCTGGGTAGTCGACGGGCAGGAAGAGGTCCACGTCGCCGCCGGAGAGCAGGTCGCGCAGCCGCCGGCGGGCCGTCAGCAGGACCGGCAGCGCCCCGAGCACCTCGCCCAGACCCATCACCGACAGGCGGTCGGACGGCTGCACGATCTCGGCCCCGGCCGCGCGCAGCGCGTCGCCCCCGAGGGCCGAGAAGCGCGCGTCGGGCAGACGCCCGCGCAGGGCCGTCAGCAGCGCCGCGCCGTAGCGGTCGCCGCTCGCCTCGCCGCAGGACAACAGGATGTGCGGGGACTTGGCGGCCGGGCGGGTCGTCACCGGTTTCCCCCGGGATCCGACGGCGCCTTCGCGGCGCCGTCTCCGGTTGGGCTGGCCGCCGTCAGCGGACGATGCCGCGCTCGGAACGGCGGATGAAGGCCATCAGCTCCTCGATGTAGGGGTCGAGGGTGCAATCCAGGGCGATCCGCTCCAGGGCCTGGCTCACGTTCAGGCCGCTGCGGAACAGCAGGCGGTAGGCGTTCTTGAGGTTCAGCAGCGTCGCCTCGTCGAAGCCGCGGCGCTTCAGGCCCACGCTGTTGAGGCCGTGGACCTCCACCGGGTTGCCGGCGACCCGGATGTAGGGCGCCACGTCCTGCGCCATGCGGCTGCCGCCGCCGATGAAGGCGTGCTCGCCGATGCGCACGAACTGGTGGACGGGGGTCATGCCGCCGACGATGGCCCAGCGGCCGATCTCGACGTGCCCCGCCAGGTTCACCGCGTTGGCCAGGATGCAGTGGTCCTGGATCAGGCAGTTGTGGGCCACGTGCACGTAGGCCATCAGCATGTTGCCGTCGCCGATGCGGGTCTTCTCGTTATCGCCGGTCGCGAGGTGGACGGTGACATACTCGCGGATGACGTTGTTGTCGCCGATCTCGACGTAGCTGAGCTCGCCGCGGTACTTGAGGTCCTGCGGCTCGGTGCCGATCGCCGCGCCGTGGAAGATGCGGTTGCCGCGGCCGAGCGTGGTGTGGCCCTCGATCAGCACCGTGGAGCCGATCTCGCACTCGGGGCCGATCTCGACGTGGGGGCCGATGATGGCGAAGGGGCCCACCTTGACGCCGTGACCGAGGCGGGCGTCGGGATGGACCACCGCGGTCGGGTGGATCTCGGGCGGTCGGACCGGCCTGATCTCGCCCGCGCGCTTGATGATCGGATTCGCCACGTTGATCCTCCCCGGGACCGTTCAGCGGTCCACGATCGTCGACATGAGGTCGGCCTCGGCCACCAGTTCGCCGTCCACGAAAGCGCAGCCCCGCATCTTGCAGAGGGGGCCCCGCAATTTCACGAGTTCCAGCTCGAAACGGATCTGGTCTCCGGGCGTGACCGGACGCCGGAATCTTGCACCGTCGATCCCGCTGAAGTAAACAAGTTTCGTCTCCGGGTGGTCCACGCTGCTCATCAGCAGCACGCCGCCGACCTGGGCCATGGCCTCGGTGATCAGGACCGCCGGCATGATCGGATGGCCGGGGAAATGCCCCACGAAGAACGGCTCGTTGATCGACACGTTCTTGATGCCCACGACCCGTTTGCCGGTCTCCAGTTCCAGGATGCGGTCCACCAGCAGCAGCGGGTAGCGGTGCGGCATCACCTTCATGATCGAGGCGATGTCCCAGTAGACGGGCGCGCGGGACGGGTAGATCCGCGTGCCGCGCCGCTCCTTCTCCGCGAGCAGGGACGCCAGCCTGATGTTGGCGTCGTGGCCGGAACGCCGCGCCGTCACGTGTCCCTGCAGCGGCACGCCCACCAGCGCCAGGTCGCCGATCAGGTCCAGGATCTTGTGGCGCACGAATTCGTCCGGGAAGCGCAACGGCGTGTCGTTGAGCAGCTGCCCGTCGGCCACGACCATGGCGTTGTCCAGGGTGCCGCCCTTGCCCAGCCCCATGGCCTTGAGCTTCTCGACGTCGCGCTGCAGGGCGAAGGTGCGGCAGGGGGCGATCTCGCGCCGGTAGACTTCCGGCGTGATCAGGAAGGAAGCGACCTGCACCCCGATCAGGGGGTCGTCGTAGTCGATGTGGAAGGTGACGCGCAGGCCGTCGTCGGGGGCCACCTCCAGCGACACGTCACCGTCGCGGTAGCTGACGGGCACGTCGACCCGGTAGAAGGCCGCGGGCAGGCCCTGGTCCACGATCCCGGCCTCGTCCAGCAGGGCCACGAACTCCAGCGTGCTGCCGGCGCGGGGCTCCGGGGGTTCGGGCCCGTCCAGCTCGACGTAGCAGTTGGTGACGCCCATGCCGCTCAGGGCGGACAGCACGTGTTCCACGGTCAGGATGCGGGCACCGCCGCGCTCGAGCGTGGTGTTGCGCACGCCGTGGTGGCCCGCCGGCACGCACTCGGCACGGGCCGGGATCTCCACCCGTCCGTCGGGTCCCGGCACGCGGAACACCAGGCCGGTGTTGGGCGGCGCCGGGCAGAAGGCGACCACGGCTTCGGAGCCGGAATGCAGCCCCCGTCCGGTCATCGCCACGCGGCGGCCCAGTGTCTTCTGCAGGATGAGCACGTCGGTCTTCCTCCCCCGCGTCAGTCGTCGCGCACGGCGTCGGCCGGCTTGCCCTCGCGGCGACGCCCCAGCGCGGCCTCGACCTTCGCCAGGCGCTGGAACAGCTCCGGCAGGCGGTGCGTGAGGGCCACGACCTTGAAACCCTTGCGGAACTCGATCGCCGGGTAGCCGAAGATCGACTGCCCGGCGGGCACGTCGCGGGTGATCCCGCTCTTGGCCGCCACCTTGACCCCGTCCCCCAGCTCCAGGTGGTCGGCCATGCCGACCTGTCCGCCCAGCGTGACCCCGTCTCCCAGGCGGCAGCTGCCCGAGATCCCGCTCTGGGCCGAGATCGCGCAGTGGCGGCCCACCGTCACGTTATGGGCGATCTGGACCTGGTTGTCCAGCTTGGTGCCCTCGCCGACGCTGGTCACGCCGGTGGTGGCGCGGTCGATGCACGTGTTGGCACCGACCTCGACCCGCGCACCGAGCACGACGATCCCGATCTGCGGGATCTTCACCAGGCCCGCGCGGCCGGGATGGAAGCCGAAACCGTCGCTGCCGACCACGGCCCCGCCGTGCAGGATCACCTCGTCGCCCAGGACGCAGCGCTCCCTCACCTGCGCCGCCGCGTGCAGCAGGCAGCGCCGGCCCAGGACCGCGTCCGCCTCGACCACCACGTGGGGGCCCAACCGGCAGCCCGCGCCGATCCTGGCGCCGGGACCCACCACGCAGTAGGGCCCCAGGGCGACGTCGGGGGCCAGCTCGGCGGTCGGGTCCACCACGGCCGTCGGGTGGCGGCCGTCGGGAAACACGCGCGACAGGGGCGGCGCGTACAGGGCCAGGACCTGCGTGAAGACGGCCCGGGGATCGTCGGCCCGCAGCGTCGGCAACGGGCACGGCACGCCGGGGCGCACCACGACGGCGGCGGCGGCGGCGCCCGCCAGTCCGGACTCGCGCTGGCGGTCGACCGCGAAGGTGAGGTCACCGGGACCGGCGTCCTCGAACCCGGCCACCCCCAGGATCTCCGGGTCGTCCGGCCCCTCCCAGGGCACGCCCAATCGTGCAGCGAGTTCGCTCAGTCGGTAGCCCATGCGGCCGGATCCCCGATCATGAAACGGCCCCGCTCCGTCCGGTTCGCGAACGAAGGGGGGCGCGTCGCTCGTTGAAAAAGACGATCAAAATGTCGTGCGGCGGACCCCGGGTGTCAACCGAAAACAGTCCTCACTTCTCCGTGCCGCTGACCAGGGCCGACAGGACCTCGTCGGTCAGGTCCACCTCGGCGTCGATGTACAGGGTGGTCAGCGAGGCGGCGTCCACGATGATCCCGTACCCCTGCTCCTTGCCGATCCGTTCGGCGATGAGCTTCACCTGGTCGATGATGGGCTGGATCTTGGCCTTGTACTCGCTCTCGGCGCGACCCTCGAGGCCCTGCCGGAACTGGTAGTAGTCCGCCTTCTGGCTCTCGAACTCCTGCATCTTCACGCGCAGGGCGTCCTCCCCCAGCAGCATCCGTTGGCTTTCGATCTGCTCGGCGGCGCGCTGCAGGTCCTTCTCGCGGTCGCTGATGTCCTGCTCCAGGCCCTGCAGGAACTTCTGGTACTGGGCCTGCGCGTCGCGGGCCGCGCCGTACTCCTGGACGATGCGCTCGGAATCGACCACCGCCAGGGGCTTGGCCTCCTTGGCGGCGGCGCCCAGGGGCGCCAGCAGGCAGGCGAGGCAGAGCGCGGCGGCGGCGCGTGAGATCGGGTTGCGGTTCATGATACCTCCGGCGCCGAGGGGCGCGTTGTCCGGCGTCCTAGAAGAAGGTGCCGAAGTTGAAGTGCGGTTCCCAGCCGGCCCCGCCGGCGCGATCGAACCCGTAGCCGTAGTCGAAGCCGATCGTGCCCATCATGGGCACCTCGACGCGCACACCGAAGCCGGCGCCCTTGCGCAGGTTCGTGAAGTCGGCCTCGGTGAAGCTGTTCCAGGTATCGCCCTGGTCGACGAAACCTAGCAGTTGGACGGCCTTCGTCAAGGGATAGAGGATCTCGGCGTTCATGATCGTGTAGAAGCGCCCGCCGATGAAGCCGGGGTTGCCCCGGGGCACGACCTCCAGGTCCCGGTACCCCCGCAGCGGGTAGATCCGGTTGCCCCCGAGGCGGAACTTCTCGTAGTCCGGCACGCCGTCCGCCGAACCCAGGCCCACGATCAGGCCCAGCGAGGTGCGCAGGTTCAGGGCGAAGCCCCCGGGCAGCTTCTGGAAGTAGGACTGCTTGAGCTCGTGCTTGTGGTAGTCGATCTCGCCGCCGAGCAGGCCGCCCGACAACTCGGCGCTGTAGGTGGTCTTCGAGCCCTGCGTCGGGAAGAAGGGGTTGTCGGTGGAGTTGCGCGACAGGCTCAGGGTCACCGAGCTCTTGGTGCGCGGCCAGTCGACCGCGTCGAGGCGCTCGTAGGGGATGCCGTCGGCGCCGATCTGGTCCTCGAGCACATCCAGGTAGTTCACGTAGGCCGAACTGAAGTTCGACAGGCGCGTCTCGGACAGCTCGTAGCGCAGGCCGACGCGCGAGTAGCGCGTGCCGGGGATGCGGCGGCCGAGGCGCAGGGCGAGCCCCTTGACGCGGCTCTCGTAGAAGTCGTCGAAGTTGTACTGGTAGCGGTCGAAGAGGTCGGCCCCGACCAGCGTCGGCGTGCCGCGGAACCAGGGCTCGGTGAAGTTCAGGTCGACGTAGCGCTGCCGCGAGCCGAACTGCCAGGCCACGCCCAGGTTCTGGCCGCGGCCGCGGAAGTTGGTCTCCTGGACCTGGATGAACCCGGTCGCCGAGGTCTGGGCGCTGTACGCCATGCCGAACGAGAACTGCCCGGTCTGCTTCTCCTTGACCTTCATCACCAGGTCGATGTCGCCTTCGGTGTCGGCGGGCGCGAAGTCGACCTGCACGTCCTCGAAGAAGCCCAGCTGGAAGATGTCGCGCTGCGACAGGCCGACCAGGGAGTTGCTGAACACGTCCCCCGGGAAGACCTGCATCTCGCGCAGGACCACGGCGTCGTGGGTCTTCAGGTTGTCGACGACCTGGACGCTGCGCACCCGCGCCGGCGAGCCCTCCTGGAAGCGGAAGGTGAGGCCCACCACCTGGTCGCGGATGTGCCGCTCCGGCTCGATGGTGATGTAGATGTAGCCCGAGTCCCAGTACAGCGAGTGCAGGGCCTGCAGGGTCTCCTGGTACTCGCCCTCGCGGAAGGTCCGGCCCTTCTCCAGCGTGATCAGCCGCGCGACGGCGATGTCGTCGTAGACGACGTTGCCCTCCCAGTTCACGTCGCCGACGCTGTAGAGCGGGCCCTCGGTGACGCGCAGGGTCAGGTCGACCTTCTCGCGGTCCTCGACGAAGGCCAGCTCGTCCGCGTCGACCGTCGCGTCGAGGTAGCCGTGGTCCTGGTACCAGGCGACGATGCGCGCCTTGTCCTCCTCGAACTGCTGCTTCTTGAAGGTGGCGCTCTTCAGGAAGCCGCCCGTGGACTGCTTCATCTGCTTGCGCAGCTGCTCGTCGGTGAAGACCGCGTTCCCCTCGAACTCGATGCGGCGGGCCTTGATCTTGCCGCCCTCGTCGATCGTCACCACGACCGTCTCGAGGTTGCCGGCGTCCACCGTCGAGGAGTCGAGGTGGGCGGTCATGCTGTAGTAGCCCTTCTCCTGGTAGAGGACGCGCAGCGGTTCGAGCTCGCGGGTCAGCACCGCCGGGTTGGCGAACTGCCCCACCGCCGGCGGGTACGCCGTGCGCAGGTCCTCCTCCTTGACCTTCTCGTTGCCGCGGAAGACCACCTGCCGGATGCGGGGGAACTCCTGCAGGTTGATCGTGAGGCGCACGCCCGACGCCTCGACCTGCCGGTAGACCCGCACGTCGGCGAACTTGCCGGTGGCGAAGAGGTTGCGGATGGCCGCGGCCACCAAGTCGGCCGAGTACTCGCGCCCCTCCTCCAGTTCCGACCACGACGCCACCTGGCGCGCGCCGACGGTCCGGGCGCCGACCACCTCGATGGCCGTGATCGGGGCGGCGGCGGCCGCGCCCGCCAGGCAGACGGCGACGATCGCCAGGACGGACGCGCGCGGGGTCCAGTGGAGGTTCATCCCGTCTTTCCGGTTCGAGGTGCGGGGCAGCCGCGGAAAACCGGGGCATGGTAGCAGAGGGGGCGCCCCCCGGCAACAGCGCAGCGCGCCGTCGGCGGGTTCAACGCGCGGCCGCCCGCGGGGTTCCCCCGAATGTGGACGCCGGCGCCCCCGAACGCAAGAGCGGGGAGCCGCCGGCTCCCCGCCCAAGATCCCGCTGCGGTCCGGGTCAGGCCCCGGCGACCGGGTCCACCGTCAGGGCCGCCGGCGCCCCGATCTCCGGGAGCGCCTCGATGGCGAAGGTGAGCTTGTCGTTGCCGGCGTCGACGTGCAGCACGCTCCCGCTGCGGATCTCGCCGCGCAGCAGCTTCTCGCTCAACGGGTCCTCGACGTACTTCTGGATCGCGCGGCGCAGGGGTCGCGCGCCCTGCTCGGGATCGTAGCCCACGCGGCAGAGGAAGTCCTTCGCCGCCGGCGAGAACTCGAACACGATCGCCATGTTCTTGAGCCGCTTGTTCACGTCCAGGAGCATGATCTCGACGATGTCGTGCATCTCCTTCTGACCCAACGAGTTGAAGAAGATCAGCTCGTCGACGCGGTTCAGGAACTCGGGGCTGAAGGTGCGCTTGAGGTCCTGGTCGACCACCGCGCGCAGGCGCGTGTCGTGGTAGCCCTTCTGCTCGGAATCGAAGCCCAGGGGCTTGCTCTCCTTGGCCCGGCGGCTGCCCACGTTCGAGGTCATGATCAGGACCGTGTTCTTGAAGTCGACGGTGCGGCCGAAGCTGTCGGTCAGCTGGCCGTCCTCGAGGACCTGCAGCAGGATGTTGAAGACGTCGTGGTGCGCCTTCTCGATCTCGTCCAGCAGGATCACCGCGTACGGCTTGCGGCGCACCTTCTCGGTGAGCATGCCGCCCTCGTCGTAGCCGACGTAGCCCGGGGGCGCGCCGACCAGCCGCGAGACGGAGAACTTCTCCATGTACTCGCTCATGTCCACGCGGATGAGCGACGTCTGGTCGCCGAACATGAACTCGGCGAGGCGCCGCGCCACCTCGGTCTTGCCGACGCCGGTGGGACCGGTGAACAGGAAGGAACCGATGGGGCGGCGGGGGTCGCGCAGGCCGGCGCGGTTGCGCCGGATCGCCTTGGAGACGGCGTCGAGCGCGCCGGCCTGGCCGATGATCCACTTGCCGAGCTCTTCCTCCATGCGCAGGAGCTTGCGGGTCTCCTCCTCCTCCACCTCGGACACCGGGATGCCCGTGATGTCGGCGATGACGCGGCAGACCAGGCGGGTGTCGACGATGGCGGCGCTGTCGCTCGACTCGACCTTCCAGTTCTTCTTCAGGTCCCCGAGCTGGCGCTTGAGCTCCTTCTCCTCGTCGCGGAAGCGGGCGGCCTTCTCGAACTCCTGGGCCTGGATGGCGGCCTCCTTCTCCTTGACCACCTCGTTGATCTGGGTCTCCATCTGGCGCAGGTCGGGCGGCACCACGGCCATCGACAGGCGGGCCCGCGAGCCGGCCTCGTCGATCACGTCGATCGCCTTGTCGGGCAGGGCGCGGCTGGAGATGTAGCGGTTGCTCAGCCAGACGGCGGCCTTGATCGCGTCGTCGTCGAACTTGACGCGGTGGTGGGCCTCGTAGCGGTCGCGCAGGCCGAAGAGGATGGCGACGGTCTCCTCCTCGCTCGGCGGGTTGACGATCACGGTCTGGAAGCGGCGCTCCAGCGCCCCGTCCTTCTCGATGTGCTTGCGGAACTCGTCCATCGTCGTGGCGCCGATGCACTGGATCTCGCCGCGCGAGAGCGCCGGCTTGAGCATGTTCGAGGCGTCGATGGCGCCCTCGGCGCCGCCCGCCCCGACGATCGTGTGCAGTTCGTCGATGAACAGGATGATGTGCTCGTTCTCGCGGATCTCGGCCATGATCTGCTTGAGGCGCTCCTCGAACTGGCCGCGGTACTTGGTGCCGGCCACCACGCTGGCGAGGTCGAGGGTGACGATCTCCTTGTCCCGCAGCGTGCCCGGGACCTTGCCCTCCACGATGCGCGAGGCGAGGCCCTCGGCGATGGCGGTCTTGCCCACGCCGGGGTCGCCGATCAGCACCGGGTTGTTCTTCTTGCGGCGCGAGAGGATCTGGATCACGCGCTCGATCTCGCGGTTGCGGCCGATGGTCGGGTCGAGCTTGCCGTCGCGGGCCATGTCGGTGAGGTTGCGGCCGAACTGGTCGAGGACCGGCGTCTCCTGCTTCTTGACGGCCTTGTCGGCGTCGGCGGGGCGCTCGACCGTGCCCAGCATCTTCAGGACCTCGCGGCGGACCTTCTCGTGGTCGGCGCCCAGCTCCTGCAGGACGCGCGCGGCGACGCCCTCCCCCTCCTTGATCAGGGCCAGCAGGAGGTGTTCGGTGCCCACGTAGTTGTGGTTGTGGATGCGGGCCTCATCGATGGAGATCTCCAGCACGCGCTTGGCGCGCGGCGTGAACGGGATCTCGCCGATGGTGATCGTCCCGCTCTGCGGGTTGACGATCTCCTCGATCGACTGCTGGATCTGCACGAAGTCGACGCCGAGGCGCTGCAGCACCCGCGCGGCGATGCCCTCGCCCTCGCGGATGATCCCCAGCAGCAGGTGCTCGGTGCCGATGTAGTCGTGCTGCATCCGGCCGGCCTCGTCACGGGCCAGGAACAGGACCTTGCGCACTCTCTGGGTGAAGCGGTCGTTCATGCTCTCGCGCCTCCGTTCGCCGTACTGGCCGCCGAATGGCGGGGGACCCTCCGGTCGCCGCGCTCAATATACAGCAGGCCGCCCGCCGGGACCACCGGCGGGGGTGCTCCCGGACGTTATCGGTCGGAGCCGGACGGGCTTGAGCGCGCGCCGGTCAGCCCAGGCCGGCGGGAGCCGCGGCCAGGCATCCGTCGCGCAGTTCCAGGATGCGGTCGGTGCGGGCGGCCAGGGACAGGTCGTGGGTCACCACGATCAGGGAGCTGCCCTCGTCCCGGCCCAGGGCCAGCAGCAGGTCGGCCAGCTCGCGGCCCTTCTGCAGGTCCAGGTTGCCGAAGGGCTCGTCGGCGAGCACGAGCCGCGGCGCGTTCATGTAGGCTCGGGCCACCGCGACGCGCTGCTGCTCGCCGCCGGACAGCTCGCCGGGAAGGTGGCCGGCGCGGTCGGCCAGGCCCATCCGGTCCAGCAGCGACAGCGCCCGCGCGCGCGCCGGCGCCCCGGCCTCGCCGCGCAGCCGCGCCGGCATCAGGACGTTCTCCAGGGCGGAGAAATCCGGCAGCAGGAAGTGGAACTGGAAGACGAAGCCGACGCAGGCGCGGCGCCAGTCGGCCCAGCCGTCGGCGTCCAGGCCGGTCAGCGGCTTCCCCTCGTAGAAGATCTCGCCGGCGGTCGGGGCGTCCAGGCCGCTGACCAGATTCAGGAAGGTGCTCTTGCCGGCGCCGCTGGGGCCGATGATGGCGACGTTCTCCCCGGCCGCCAGCGCGAAGTCGCAGCCCTGCAGGACGGTCACGGTTCCCCCGGCGCGGGGGAAGCTCTTGTCCAGCCGGCGGGCTTCGAGGATGGGTGCCACCGTCGCCTCTCTAGGTGTAGCGGATGATGTCCATGGGCCGCAGCCGGGCGGCCTCGCCGCTGGGCAGCAGCGTCGCCAGCAGGGTGATCACCAGCGCGGCCGCGGCCACGCCCAGGAAGTCGCCCGCCTGGGCCACGACCGGCACGTGGTCCATGAAGTAGACGTCGCCGGGGATGCGGATGCCGACCTTGTCGAGGTACACGGTGCCCAGCCAGCCCAGCAGCGTCCCGAGCGCCGTGCCCCAGAAGCCCACGTAGCACCCCTCGAGCAGGAAGATCGTCTGGATCTGGCGGCGCCGCGCGCCCATGGACAGCAGGATACCGATCTCGCGCCGCCGCTCGCCCACCATCATGGTCAGGATGCCCACGATGTTGAAGGCCGCGACCAGGATCACCAGACCCAGCAGCACGAACATCATGACCTTCTCGTAGCGGACCCAGTCGAAGAGGTTGCGGTTCAGGGCGATCCAGTCGTTGGCGGCGTAGTCGAAGGGACCCAGCTCCCGGCGGATCGCCTCGCCGAGCTCCGGCGCCGCCATCATGTCGGCGGCGCGCACGCCGATCGCCGTCACGCCGTCGGACGCGTAGCCGAAGAACTCCTGCGCGGCCGCCAGCGGCATGTAGACGAAGCGGGCGTCGAAGTCGTAGAGGCCGGTGTCCAGGAAGCCGGCGACCACGAAACGCCGGCTCTCCGACGCCAGGTTCTGCAGGTCGAGCTCGCCGCGGGGCGTGGTGATCACCAGGGTGTCGCCGAGGCCCGCGTAGAGCGAGGCGGCCAGTTCGGCGCCCACCACCACCGCCGGCATGCCGGCGGCGCCGCGCAGGGCGCGGAGGCTGCCCTCGGGCGGCAGCAGGTGCCGCGACAGCGGGGTCACCGCCTCCTGCAGGTCGGGCTCGACGCCCCAGACCACGGCGGCGCGATGCTGGGCCGGCACGCCGCGGCGGCCGAAGCTGGCGACCACCTCCTGGCGCACGAAGGGGGCCACGCCCTCGACGCCGGGTACGGCGCCGATGCGGTCCATGACGGCGCCCACGTCCCGCAGACCCTCGGGACGGGTCGAGACGATCGTCACCATGGGCATGTTGTCGACGAAGGTGCTGCGCAGCTCGACGTGCAGGCCGTTCATGATGGCGAGCGTCAGGTCCAGGACCATGACGCCGATCGTGATGCCGGCGATGGCCGTCACCGTGACCCGGTTGACGAACCGGGACCGGCGGCGGCTGCGCAGGTGGCGGCGGGCGATGTAGAGGGCGAAGCGCATGTCCCGCTCACTCCTCCGGGCGCATGGCCGGGAACAGCAGCACGTCGCGGATCGCGTTGCAGTCCGTGAACAGCATGACCAGGCGGTCGAGGCCGATACCCAGACCGCCGGTCGGCGGCATGCCGATCTCCAGGGCCTCGAGGTAGTCCTCGTCCATGACCTGGGCCTCGTCGTCCCCCTTGTCCCGCAGCACCATCTGGTCGGCGAAGCGGCGGCGCTGCTCGCGCGGGTCGTTCAGCTCGGAGAACGAGTTGCAGATCTCGAAGCCGGCCACGAAGCCCTCGAAGCGCTCGACCAGGGCCGGGTCGTCGCGATGCCCCTTGGCCAGCGGCGACAGCTCCTTGGGGTGGTCCATCACGAAGGTCGGCTGGATGAGGGTCGGCTCGACCAGCTCGCCGAACATCGCGTCGAGGATCTTGTCGGCGCCCATCTCGGGCCGCACCGGCACGCCGAGCCGCTCGGCGTGGGCCCGGATCTCCTCGCGGCCGAGGCCGCGGAAGTCGACGCCGGTCTTCTCCTGCAACCCGTCCAGGAAGCGCAGCCGCCGGAAGCCGCCGTTGAAGTCCAGCTCGTGACCGCCGTAGGAGATGCGCCCGTCGTCGCCGAACTTCTCGGCCAGCTGGCGCATGAGCGTCTCGACCAGTTCCATCATGTCATGGTAGTCCCAGTACGCCGCGTAGCACTCCATCATCGTGAACTCGGGGTTGTGGGTGCGGTCCATCCCCTCGTTGCGGAAGTCCTTGCAGAACTCGAAGACCCGTTCCAGGCCGCCCACGATCAGCCGCTTGAGGTACAACTCGTCGGCGATGCGCAGGTAGAGGCGCTGGTCGAGCGCGTTGTGGTGCGTCGTGAAGGGGCGCGCCGTGGCGCCGCCGTACAGGGGCTGCAGGACGGGCGTCTCGACCTCCAGGAAGTCCCGGTCGATCAGGAAGCGGCGCACGTGGTCCAGCAGCGCCGAGCGCCGGCGGAAACGGTCGCGGGACTCCGGGTTCATGATCAGGTCGAGGTGGCGCTTGCGGCTGCGCAGCTCGAGGCTCATGTCGTGGAACTTCTCGGGCAGGGGGCGCAGGGACTTCGCCAGCAGCTGCCAGGCGGCGACGTGCACCGTCAGCTCGCCGGTGTTGGTCCGGAAGAGCTTCCCCGAGACGCCGATCAGGTCGCCCAGGTCCAGCAGCTTCTTGAAGGCCTCGTAGTCCTCCTCGCCGAGGTCGTCGCGCCGGGCGTAGATCTGGATGCGGCCCTCGCCGTCCTGCAGCGGCAGGAAGATCGTCTTGCCGGCGCTGCGCTTGGCCATGATGCGGCCGGCGATGCGGACCTCGGCGCCGGCGGCCGTGAGGGCGGCCTCGTCCGCGGCCAGGCCGGCGCTGGTGTGCGTGCGGTCGTAGCGGTACGGGTAGGGCTCGCCGCGCGCGGCGAGCGCCTCCAGCTTGCGCAGGCGCTCCTCGACCAGGCGGTGCAGGGGCTGCGGCTCGTTCTCGGACACGGGGCCTCCTCGGCCGCTCAGCGGGCGGCGCGGCTGGTCTGGCGCAGGTACGCGTCGATGAAGGGCTCGAGGTCGCCGTCCAGGACGCCGACGGCGTTGCCCGTCTCCTGTTCGGTGCGGTGGTCCTTGACCTTGGTGTAGGGCTGCAGCACGTAGGAGCGGATCTGGCTGCCCCAGGCGATCTCCATCTTCTCGTCCTCGATGGCCGCCCGCTTCTGGCGCTCCTCCTCCAGCTTCCGCATGTACAGCTTCGCCCGCATCATCGTCAGGGCGCTCTCGCGGTTGCGCAGCTGGGAGCGCTCGCTCTGGCACTGGACCACCAGGCCGGTCGGCAGGTGGGTCATGCGCACGGCGCTGTCGGTCTTGTTGACGTGCTGGCCGCCCGCCCCGCTGGCGCGGAAGGTGTCGATGCGCAGGTCCTGCTCGTTGATCTCCACCTCGACCTCGTCCTCGATGAGCGGGAAGACGAACACCGAGGCGAACGAGGTGTGGCGCCGGCTCTGCGCGTCGAAGGGCGAGATGCGCACCAGGCGGTGCACGCCGGACTCGCTCTTGAGGTAGCCGTAGGCGAACTCGGACTTGATCTCCAGGATGGCGCTCTTGACGCCGGCCTCCTCGCCCGCCTGCAGGTCCAGGACCTCGAAGGCGAGCTTGTTGCGCTCGAGGTAGCGGCGGTACATGCGCAGCAGCATCTCCGCCCAGTCCTGGCTCTCGGTGCCGCCGGCGCCCGGGTGGATCTCCAGCAGGGCGCCGCGCGCGTCGTCCGGCCCGCTGAGCAGGAACTGCGACTCCAGCCGGTCCAGCTGCCGGACCAGCTCGTCGACGCCGTCGCGCACCTCCGCGGCCGCGCCCTCGTCCTGCTCCTGCTGGGCCAGTTCGGCCAGCACCCCGAGGTCGGCGGCCGACGTCTCGGCGGCCGCGACCGGTTCCAGCCAGCTCTTCAGCACGCGCTGGCGGCGGGTCACCTGCTCGGCGGCCGCCCGGTCCTGCCAGAAGCCCGGCTCGGACTGGCGCGCCTGCAGGGCCGCGAATTCCGACTGCAGCTTCGGGAGGTCAAAGCCCCTCCTTCAGGCGCGCGAGCCGGTCCTGCTGGGCGCGGAGTTCGTCGAACTGCTCCTTCATGGCCCCTCCCGGGGTGGCGCGTCCGGGCTGGTCAGCTCCGGCGCGCGGGCGGCGACCAGCGCGCGCACCGCGCGTCGCAGGTCTTCGGGTCCGCCCTCGTTCCTCAAGACGACGTCGGCGCGGGTGTAGGCGCCCAGCAGGGAACGCTGGGCCTCGGCGCGGACGCGGGCCGCCGCGGCGTCGAACCGGCCCGAGGCGGCCAGGCGGCTCACCCTGAGTTCCAGCGGGGCGTCGACCACCACCACCAGATCCACCGGTCCGAACGGCGGAAGCAGAAAGTACACGGCGGCCTCCACGACCGCAAGACCCGGCTCCCTGGCCGCCGCCTCGTGCTCGCGCAGGCGCGCGTCGAGGCGGGCCGCCAGGCGCGGGTGCGTCAGGGCGTTCAGGCGCGCCAGGGCCCCGGGATCGGCGAAGACCAGCGCGGCGACCGCGGCGCGGTCCACCTCGCCCCCGCGCAGCACGTCGGGTCCGAGGGCGGCCGCCACGGCCGCCGGCATCCCCGGTTCCGCGAGCAGGGCCCGACCCTCGGCGTCGGCGTCGACGACCCTCGCCCCCAGCGCGGCCATTTCGGCGACGGCCTGCGACTTGCCCGCGCCGATGGGACCGGTCACCACCCAGCGCCGCAGGAGCCGCCCGTCCGGGCGGCGCGGCTCGACCGTGGGCGGTCGCTCAACCATGGGCCGCCGCCCAGTCGGCGCCGTCGTGCACGTCCACGACCAGGGGCACGGCGAGCGTCGCGACCTGCTCCATGGCCCCACGCACCAGGGCGGAGACGTCCGCGAGCTCGTCGCGCGGAACTTCCAGCAGCAGCTCGTCGTGCACCTGCAGCAGCAGCAGCGCGCGCGAGCCGCCCCGCCGCAGCTCGCCGTCGACGCGCAGCATCGCCTGCTTGATGAGATCGGCGGCGGCGCCCTGGATCGGCGTGTTGACCGCCATGCGCTCGGCCAGGCTGCGCCGGCGCGGGTCGTCGGACGCGATGTCCGGCAACGGCCGCCGCCGGCCCGACATGGTCGTGACGAAGCCGTCGCGGCGGGCGGCCTCGCGCGTCGCCGTCACGTAGTCGCGCACGCCCGGGTACGTCCGGAAGTAGGCGTCGATGAAGGCCGCCGCCTCGCGCACGCTCACCGTGATCCGGCGGGCCAGGGCGCGGGCGCCCATCCCGTAGATCACCCCGAAGTTGATGGCCTTGGCGCGCGAGCGCATCTGCATCGTCACCTCGCCCTCGGGGAGGCCGTTGATCAGGGCCGCCGTGCGGCGGTGCACGTCGCCGGCGGCGTGGAAGGTGGCGATCAGCTCCGCGTCGCCGCTGAGGTGGGCCAGCAGCCGCAGCTCGATCTGCGAGTAGTCGGCCGAGAGGAACACCGCGCCCGGGTCGCGCGGCACGAAGGCGCGCCGGATCAGGCGGCCGTTCTCCGAGCGCACCGGGATGTTCTGCAGGTTCGGATCCGAGGACGACAGGCGCCCCGTCGCCGCCACCGCCTGGTTGAACGAGGTGTGGACCAGGCCGCTGTCCGGGTTCACGAGCTGGACGAGGGCTTCGACGTAAGTGCCCATGAGTTTTGCGAGTTGGCGATGCTCGAGCACCAGGGCGGGCAGCGGGTGCTCCGCCGCGAGGTCCTCGAGGACCGAGACATCGGTGCTCCAGCCCGAGGACGTCTTCTTGGAGGGCTTCAGCTTCAGGCGCTCGAACAGGACGTCGGCCAGCTGCTTCGGGCTCTGCACGTTGAACGGACCGCCGGCCACCTCGTGGATGCGCACCTCGAGATCGGCGAGCTCGGCGCGGAACCGGTCGCCGACCGAGGCCAGGAATCCCGTGTCGACGCGGATGCCGCGGCGCTCCATCCGGTAGAGGACTTCCGAAAGCGGCATCTCGAGGTCGCGGAACAGCCGCTGCAGGTCGGGAGCCGCGGCGAGCTCCGCCGCGAAGACCCCGCGCAGGCGCAGGGTCAGGTCGGCGTCCTCCGCCGCGTAGGTGCAGAGGCGGTCCAGGGGCACGCCCAGGATGTCGCGCACGCGGTCGCCGTCGGCGAAAAGGCCGGCGTACGGGATCGGCGTCGTGCCGAGGCGGTCCCGGGACAGTTCGTCGAGACCGAAGCTCAGGCGCGAGGGGTCCAGCACGTAGGCGGCCACCATGGTGTCGAAGCGGGGGCCGCCCAGGGGCAGGCCGTGGCGGTCGAGGATCCACTCGTCGAATTTCAGGTTCTGGCCCACCTTCTCGCGCGTCGGGTCCGCCAGGACCGGGGCGAGCAGGGGGCGGATCCACGCCAGGTGGTCGATCTCGGCCGCGGCGGCGAAGAGGGAGCCCTGGGCCTCGCCGCGCCGTTCCAGCACCGGGACGTAGACCGCGGCGCCGGGGCGGCAGGCCAGCGAGATCCCCACCAGGCGGGCGCGGTCGGTGCGCAACCCGTCGGTCTCGGTGTCGACGGCCAGGGGCACGCCCGGGGGCAGCGCCGCCAGCCAGGCCGCCAGGTCCTGCGGTGTCGCCAGCAGGCGGTAGTCCGGACCGTCCGGCGTCGCCGGCGGCGCCGGCGAGGACGCGACGGCGGCCGGTGCCGCGTCTGCGGGCGGCGCGGCCGGGGCGTCACGCGGGACGGTCCCGCCGTGCCCGCGCGCGGCCAGCCGGTCGCTCAGCGCCTGGACCTGCCGCAGTCCCAGCTCCGCGAACAGCGCGCGCGAGGCCTCGTTCGCGGGCAGCACCGTGCGCATCGCCGCCCAGTCCGGCGTCAGGGGGACGTGCTCGTCGATGGTGAACAGGCGGCGCGAGAGTTCGACCTGCTCGCGGTTCTCCAGCAGGATGCGGCGCAGGCGCGCGGTGACGCCGGGCCGCCCGAGATCCCGGTACAGCTCGTCGAGCGAGCCGGCTTCGGCCACGAGCTTGGCCGCGGTCTTGATGCCGATGCCGGGGGCGCCGGGGATGTTGTCGCTGCTGTCGCCGCAGAGGGCGAAGATGTCGACCAGCGTGCGCGGCGCCACGCCGAACTCGCGCTGCACCTCCCGCGGCCCGACCTCGATGATCTCGGCGCCGCGCGCCCCGGGCTTGAGCATGCCCGTCCGCTCGTCCAGCAGCTGCTGGAAATCCTTGTCGCCGGTGTAGAACCACACCCGTTCGGCCACGTCGGCGCTGAGGCGGGCCAGCGTCCCCATGAGATCGTCCGCCTCGTAGCCGTCCTGCTCCAGCACCGCGACGCCCCAGGCGGACAGCACCTCCCGCAACCGCGGCAGCTGGGCGGCGAGTTCCGGGGGCATGGGCTTGCGGTTGGCCTTGTAGGCGGGGTACATCGCGTGGCGGAAGACGGGACCGGGGCGGTCGAAGACCACGGCCAGGTGCGACGGCTGCCGCGCCTCGATCACGCGCAGCACGCCCATGCAGAACCCGAAGGCGACCGACGTCGGCTCACCGACCGGCGAGGCGAGCGGCCGGCCCGCGAACGCGAAGTGCGCCCGGTAGACCAGGGCCGAACCGTCGACCAGGATCAGCGACAAGGGAGGTCCTTTCCGCCGCCGTACCGACGGCGCTCGCGGACGTAGGCCGCGACGGCCGGCGGCAGCAGGTCCGCGGCCAGCTCGCCGCGCCGCAGGCGGTCGCGGA
>JAURXS010000327.1 GCA_030654305.1 bacterium
GACGCCGCCCTTGAGCATCTCGGCGAGGCCGACCTTCAGCCGCATGCGCTCCTGGATCTTCTGATCCGTCCACGGGGTCTGCATGGCACCGTCTCCTGTTGGGGGTCCGCGCGGCGCAGCCGCTCCGGGATACAAGATAATCAATGCCGGCGGTGCCTGAAAGCGCCCGCCCGGCCCGCCTAGTACGACTGCGCGAACAGCACCCGCCGCCCGCTGGGCTTCCCGCAGCGGATGCAGCTGCCGGACTCTTCCGGCGCCCTGAGCGGGATGTTCCGGATCGTGACCTTGGTCTCGTCCTGGATGGCCGCCTCGCAGGCATCCTCGCCGCAGTGGTGGCAGTGGGCGAAGCCGCCCGCGCCGTTGAACAGCGCCAGGAACTCCTCCCAGGTCTCCAGCCGGTGCGTGTTGGCCTCCCGCCGCGCCAGGGCGGCGTCGAACAGCTCGCGCTGCATGCGCTCGAGGTGGACGGCGACTGCGTCGGCGATCCCGGCCAGCGGCGTCGGGAACTTCTGCCCGTCGTGCCGGGTGACCAGGACGCACTTGTCCTCGGCGACGTCGCGCGGCCCCAGCTCCAGGCGGATGGGCATGCCGCGGCGCTCCCACTCGCCGTACTTCCAGCCGGGCCGCATGTTGTCGCGGTCGTCGACGTGCACGAGGCCGGCCACCGGGCGCAGGCTCTCGCGCAGCTCCGCCGCCTTGGCCATGACCAGGGAACGCTCGTCGTCGTTGCGCCAGATGGGCACGATCACGACCTTGCGCTGGGTGATGCGCGGCGGCAGCACCAGGCCGTTGTCGTCGCTGTGGCACATGATCAAAGCGCCGATCAGGCGGGTCGAGGCGCCCCAGCTCGTGGCCCACACGTAGTCCTGGCCGCCGGCAGCGTCCTGGAACTTCACGTCGAAGGCCTTGGCGAAGTTCTGGCCCAGGTCGTGGCTGGTGCCCGCCTGCAGGGCCTTGTTGTCCTGCATCATCGCCTCGATGGAGAAGGTCTCCACCGCGCCGGCGAAGCGCTCGCGCGGCGTCTTGGCGCCGCAGACCACGGGCATCGCCAGGATGTCCTCGGCGAACCAGCGGTAGCACTCGAGCATCTGCAGGGTCTCGGCGCGCGCCTCCTCGGCCGTCGCGTGGGCGGTGTGCCCCTCCTGCCACAGGAACTCCGTGGTGCGCAGGAACAGGCGCGTGCGCATCTCCCAGCGCATGACGTTGGCCCACTGGTTGATCAGGAGCGGCAGGTCGCGGTAGCTCATGATCCACTTGCGGTACTGGTTCCAGATGACCGTCTCGCTGGTGGGGCGGATGATCAGCTCCTCCTCCAGCTTCGAGGCGGGGTCCGGCTCGACGGTGACCTTGCCGTCGCGCACGACGGTCATCAGCCGCGAGTGGGTGACGATGGCGCATTCCTTGGCGAACCCCTCGACGTGCTGCGCCTCCTTCGCCAGGAAGCTCTTGGGGATCAGCAGCGGGAAGTAGGCGTTGACGTGGCCCAGCTCCTTGAAGCGGTCGTCGAGCTGCCGCTGCATGCTCTCCCAGATGGCGTAGCCGTTGGGGCGGATGACCATGCAGCCGCGCACGGGGCTGTTCTCGGCCAGCTCGGCGGCGGCGATGACGTCCTGGTACCAGCGCGAGTAGTCCTCGCTGCGCTTGGTGATGTCGGCCATGGGGGTCCTTTCGGGGGCCTCACGCGTAGGCACGGCACAGGCCGGCTGCCTGCGACCGCCGGAAGATAACATCCAAATCCCGTCCGGGAAAGGCGGGCCGCAAACGGCCCTAGAAGCGGTATCCGAGCCGCAGGCTGCCGAAGCCGAGGCTCTGGTCGTCCTCGTCGGCGGCGTGGCTCTCGGGCAGGTACTGGGCCATCCCGTCCAGCCGCAGCCGGTCGGTCAGGGTCCAGGAGAGGTTCAGCCCGACCTCGACGTAGGTGAAGTCCGTGTACAGGGCGCCCAGGAGGTCGTCCGCGGCGGCCTCGTCGTAGTCCCTGCGCCCCGCCTCCAGGGTCAGCATGAGGGTGAGCGCCTCGCCGTAGGTCTCCACTCCGCCGCAGGCCCCCCACTGCGCATAACTCTCCCCGGCGTCATGGGATTCGAGGCTCTCGCGAACCGCCCCCAGCTCCCAGAGCGGCCCGAACACGCCACCCGTCCGCACCGCCGCGCGGGTCTCCAAACGAGTCTGATCGGCGTAGGCGCCCCACTCGTCGTCGTAACGCCAGCACTCCAGCGAGGCCGCGCCGACCGCGCGCACGACACCGGCACGTGCCGAAGCTACGCCGACCAG
>JAURXS010000328.1 GCA_030654305.1 bacterium
TCGGGCTCGGCGGGCGCCTCCACCGGCGGCGGGGCGGGGTTCTTCGGCGGCTTCGCGACCGCGGGCTTGCCGGCGGCTTCCGCGTCCGTCATCGGCGCGGCGGCCGGTCCCGGACGCGGGGGCGCCGCGGCGGCGGTCTCGCCGTCGGCGACGACCTTGCCGTCCGCCTTCGCCGTCGCCGTCTTCCCCGCCGCGGGCTCCTTCGCGGCCGGTTCCTTCTTCGCGGCGACCTTCTTCTTGACGGTCTTCTTCGCGGGCTTGGCCGGCTTCTTCTCCACCTCGGGCTCGTCGGGCGCCACGGGCAGGTCGAGGGGCCGGAAGCTGGCGACGTGCTTGAGCTTCTCGGGATCCAGGTTGTGCGCCTGGGCGTAGTTCACGCGCATGATCTCGCGCTTGCGCTGGTAGCTGGCGTGGATCTTCTCGATCACGTCGTCCTCGACCACGCTCATGTGGCTCTTGGCCTCGGCGTGCATGTCCCGCAGCATCTTGAGGATGACGGGGCTGTCGACGCCGTAGTGCTTGGCGAGTTCGTAGACCCTGAGCTTCCTGACCAAGTGTCCTACCTCCGTCAGCGGTTGCGCCGTCTGCGTGTCCGACCCCCGCGCGGGGTGGCGGCGCCGATGCCTCGCAGGAAATCCGGGTCGTCCAGGGCGACGACCGTCAAGTTGCGCCGGCCGAGCGCCCGCGCCAGATCCTCGCGTCCCAGCAGGTCCCCCCAGACCGCCCTCACGGGCGCCAGCGAGAGGTAGCGGTCCCTCTGCCGGGGGCTCGCGTCGGTCGCCAGGATGAGCACGGGTCTGCGCCCCCTGCCCACCATGCGCGCGACCTGCTCCGCCCCGACGGCCAACTTGCCGGCCCTGAGCGCCAATCCCAGCATCCGCAGCAGCGCCTCGCCGTCCGCGGGCGCCGGCGTCCCGGCGGGTTCGCCGCCGGCCTCGGTCACGATCCCTCTTCCTCGCGCGGCGTCTCCTCGTCCTCGCGCGGCGTCTCCCCGGCGTCGGGCAGCTCGCTCAGGCGCGTGTCGAAGTCCGCGAACGGGTCGCCCGAGACCTCGACGTCCTCGGCCGACGCCGGCAGGGCCGGCTCGGCGGCCTCGTCGCCCGCCGCAGCCTCCGCCGGAGACTCGAACAGGCTCTCGTCGAAGAGCGGCTTCTCCTCGGCCTCGGCCTTGGCCAACTCCTCGGCCACGGTCGAGTCGATGATGCGGTCCAGCTCGTCGAGGGTGGCGAAGGCCGTCTGCTGCAGCGACTCGGCCGTCTTGGGGCCGATGCCCGGGATGGCCACGAGGTCGTCGTAACCGGCTTCGGCCAGCGCCTCGATGGTGTCGATGCCGGCGCCGCGCAGCGCGACGGCCAGCTTCTCGGTGATCCCGTTCATCTCGTCCAGCTCCATCGAGACTTCCTGCATGACGCGCTGGCGGATGTGGAACTCGCGGGCCGCGACGAGGTCGATCTTCCACTCGGTGAGCTTGGCGGCGAGGCGGACGTTCTTGCCCTCCTTGCCGATGGCCTTCGAGAGCTGGTCGTCGTTGACCACGACGGTCGCCTCGCGGTTCTCCTCGTCCAGGATGATGCTGCTGACCTCGGCCGGGCTCAGCGCGCGGCTGATCAGCAGGGAGATCTCGGCGCTCCAGGGCACGATGTCGATGCGCTCGCCCGCCAGCTCGCGGGTCACGGCCTGCACGCGGGAGCCCTTCATGCCGACGCAGGAGCCCACGGCGTCCACGCGGTCGTCGTGGCTGACCACGGCGATCTTGGAGCGGGAGCCGGGCTCGCGGGCCACGGCCTTGATCTCGACGATCCCCTCCTGGATCTCGGGCACCTCCTGCTCGAACAGCGAGCGCAGGAAGTTGGGGTGGCTGCGCGAGAGGATGATCTGCGGGCCCTTGGCGTTGTCGAGCACCTCGATGACCAGCGCGCGGATGGTCGAGCCCTGGTGGGCCTTCTCGCCGCGGATCTGCTCGCGGAACGGCAGCAGCGCCTCGACGCGGCCGAGGTTGACCAGCACGTTGCCGCGGTCGACCTGCTGCACGCTGCCGGTGATGATCTCGCCGACGCGGTCCTTGTAGGTGTCGAAGATCTGGGTGCGTTCGGCCTCGCGCACCTTCTGCACGAGGATCTGCTTGGCCACCAGGATGGCGTTGCGGCCGAACTCCTCCAGGGGCAGCTCCCAGCGCACCTGGTCGCCGATCTGGATGCCTTCGCCGAACTCCTCGCGGGCCTCGTCGATGTTCAGCTCCGCGTCCTCGTCCATGAGGTCGTCGACGACGGTCTTGACCTGCTCGACGGTCATCTCGCCGGTCACCTCGTCGACGCGGGCGTCGATGATGGCCTCGGCGCCGAGCTTCTTGCGCGCGGCGGACTGGAGCCCCGCCACCAGGGACTCGATCACCACGGCGCGGTTCAGGTTCTTCTCCCGCGTGATCATCGCGAGGGCGTCCAGGACGTTGTAGTCCATGCTCCTGCTCCTGTGGCGGCGCCGGCCCCTGCCGGGTCAGCGTCCGCGCGTCTGACGGCGCGTCTCGCGCGCCTGCTTCTTGTCGTCCTTGCGCCGGCGCCGGTCGGCCTGGATCAGCGCCTGGGCGTCGAACTCGGGGTCCAGGTTGGCCTCCCGGATCCTGTCGCGCAGGATCTCGAGCGGCTCCGTGTCGGCGGCCGTCCGCACCAGCAGGCGGCCCTCCTCGGCGGCCTCGAGCCGCCCCTTGACCGTGCGCGGGGGACCCGCGGCGGCCACCTTCAGGATCACGTCCTGCCCCACGGCCGCGGCGAAGTGCGCCGACGTGCGCAGGGGACGCCGCACCCCGGGCGAGGAGACCTCGATCACGTACGCGTCGGCGATGAGCCCGGCCTCCTCGACCAGCATGCCTGCGGTGCGCGACGCCTCGGCGCAGTTGTCCACGCCGATGCCGCCCTCGCGGTCGAGGTACACGCGCAGGGTCAACCTGCCGCCGCCGCGGAAGACGCGCACGTCGAGCAGGTCGTAGCCTTGCGCCGCGAGCGGGGCCGCGAGCAGGTCCACGACGCGACCCGCCAGCTCGTAACGGTCCACGCCGCCGCCTCCCGCCGTCGACCCCCGTGCGGGGGGCCGTACATGAAAAGAAGTGGACTTGCGCCCACTCCAAAAACCGTGCCGGGTCGGCACACTCCTGAAGTGGGGCCAATATACACCCGGG
>JAURXS010000329.1 GCA_030654305.1 bacterium
ATCCGCGGGCGACAAAGCCCTTGCCATCGTCGCCGCAATCCGCTTATGCTCGTCCTACCTCGCCAGAATTCGTGTGGAAGCGTTCCGGGTCGATGGAACCTCGCCATCAACCACCGCTCTGCGTGCGTCCACCGAGCTACGCCCACGAATCGACTGGAAGGGGATCGGAAATGTCCAGAAAGACCATGTGTCGGGGCAGCCTCGTGATGGCAGCGTTGCTGGTCTTCGCGATGATGACGACGGTGGGATGCGAGCGGGACACCGGGCCGGCCCAGCCCTCGACGGACGACAAGGCGTTCGTGCTCGAGAGCGCCGGCTACGATGGACCGCGTCTCGAGTACGTCGCTGGCGAGGTAATCGTGAAGTTCGCGGACGGCGTCGCCACCGCCGATCGCGGCGCGGCGCTGGCCTCGGTGCAGGGCGCCGTCGGCTCGCGCATCCTGACCGCGGCGATGAAGAGCCGCGGCGACAGCGAAGGCCTCACGGTGGTGCGCACGAAGATGTCGGTGCCCGACGCCGTCCGCGCGCTGAGCGCCCGCGCCGGCGTCGTCTACGCCGAGCCGAACTACTACTATTACCACGACGCGGTCTCCAACGACACGTACTACACCAACGGCTCCCTGTGGGGCATGTACGGCGACGGCACCACGCCGGCCAACCAGTACGGCTCCCAGGCGGGCGAGGCGTGGGCGGCGGGGCACACCGGCTCGACCTCCGTCCTGGTGGGCGAGATCGACGAAGGCATCATGTTCACCCACACCGACCTGGTCGGCCAGATCTGGACGAACCCCTACGACCCGGCCGACGGCGTCGACAACGACGGCAACGGCTACATCGACGACATCCACGGCTGGGATTTCGACGGCAACAACAACACGATCTACGACGGCACGTACGACGATCACGGCAGCCACGTCGCCGGCACGATCGGCGCCCGCGGCGGCAACGCGCTGGGCGTGGTCGGCGTCTGCTGGAACGTCCAGATCATCTCGGGCAAGTTCCTGGGCAAGCGCGGCGGCACCTCGACCAACGCCATCCTCGCCCTCGACTACTTCACGGACCTCAAGAGCCGCCACGGGCTGAACATCGTGGCGACCAACAACTCCTGGGGCGGCGGCGCCTTCTCGCAGGCCCTGCAGGACGCGATCGAGCGCTCCAACCAGGCCAACATCGTGTTCGTCGCGGCGGCGGGCAACGAGACCGTCAACACCGACGCCACCGCCAGCTACCCGTCCTGCTACCCCAACGCCAACGTGATCGCGGTGGCCTCGATCACCTCCACCGGGACCCTGTCGAGCTTCTCCAACTACGGGCTGACGACCGTCGACCTCGGCGCTCCCGGCTCGGCGATCTATTCCACCGTCCCGAGCAAGACCGGCGCCGCCAGCTACGCCTCGTACAGCGGCACCTCGATGGCGACGCCCCACGTGACGGGTGCCGTGGCGCTCTACGCGGCCACGCATCCCGGCGCTTCGGTGGCGACGATCAGGGCGGCGCTGCTCGGCAGCGTGGTCCCCACCGCGTCGCTGTCCGGCAAGTGCGTGACCGGCGGCCGGCTCAACGCGAGCGGGTTCTAGGTCACTTCCCAGGGGTCAAGTCGAGATGGGAGGCGGGGCCCCGCGGCCCCGCCTCCTCCGTACCGGGGACAATTTTCACAGCCGCGGCCGCCCCCCGGGGATCCCCCGGGGCCGAAAACCGGACCGGCGGCCTTGACAGGGACCGCCCCCGGAGCTTATCATGCGCAATTCCGGCCGGGATCACCGCGATCCCGCCGTCCCGGGTCTGTCTGAACGTGTCCGCCCGAACGTGTCTGCCCGAATGTGTGGAGAACGAGCATGTACGCCATCGTCAATATCCAGAGCCTGCAGTTCCGGGTCGAGCCCGACCACAAGGTCCGGGTGCCCCTGATCGACGGCAACGCCGGGGACCAGCTCACCTTCGACGAGGTCCTGCTGCTGAACGACGGCGCGCAGACGACCATCGGCGCGCCCCGGGTGGCCGGCGCCGCGGTGACCGCCGAGATCCTCGGCCACGGGCTGGCCGACAAGGTCCACGTCTTCAAGAAGAAGAAGCGCCAGAACTACCGCCGCAACCGTGGCCACCGCCAGGCGTTCACCGAGATCCGCATCACGGGCATCACCGCCTAGCGCGGCCAGAGAGAGGAGCGCGTCATGGCGCATAAGAAGGGTGTAGGCAGTTCCCGCAACGGTCGCGACAGCAACGCGCAGCGCCTCGGCGTGAAGCGCTTCGGCGGCCAGACGGTCACCGCGGGCACGATCCTGGTCCGCCAGCGCGGCACCAAGATCCACCCGGGCACGAACGTGGGCATCGGCCGCGACGACACGCTGTTCGCCCTGACCGACGGCGTGGTGGTCTACGGCCGCTACGACAAGACCCGCAAGAAGGTCAGTGTCCAGCCGGCCTGAGCACCGGTTTGACGCGGTTCCGGGGACCCACCCCTGACGGGGGGTGGGTTTCCTCTTTTGTGTAGGTCCCGCTGTTGTGGAGGTCACGCATTCGCGGAGGTTCCGCATGGGCGACGTGCTGGTGGTGATCCCGGCCCGCTGGGGCTCGAGCCGGTTCCCGGGCAAGGCCCTGGCCGACCTGGCCGGCCGGCCGCTGGTGGTCCGCGTCGCGGACCTGGCGTCGCGCATGGCGACGGCGACCCGCGTGGTCGTCGCCACCGACGACGAGCGCATCGCCGCCGCGGTGCGCGCCGCGGGGCACCTCGCCGAGATGACGGGCGAACACGCCACCGGTTCGGACCGGGTAGGCGAGGTGGCCGCGCGCCACGACGCCGAGGTGGTCGTGAACCTGCAGGGCGACGAGCCCCTGCTCGACCCCGCCGGTCTCGACGACCTGGTGGCGGCCCTGCGCGCCGACCCGCGGGCGGACCTCGCCACCCTGGCCCACCCGTTCCGCGGGCCCGAGGAGTGGCAAGATCCCCACGCGGTCAAGGTGCTGACGGCCGCGGACGGCCGGGCGCTGTGGTTCAGCCGCGCGCCGCTGCCGGGCGGCCATCCCGGCGACGCCGGCGGGCCGCACTGGCGCCTGGCGCGGCGCCACGTCGGCGTCTACGCCTACCGCGCCGCCGCCCTGCGGCGCTACCTCGGGCTGCCGCCGACGGACTGCGAGCGCGCCGAGGGTCTCGAGCAGCTGCGCGCGCTGGAGCACGGGATGCGCGTGCTGGTGGTCGGGACCCGCGCCGGTGCCGTCGGGGTCGACACGCCCGCCGATCTCGAGCGGGTGCGCGCCGCGTGGGGGAGACCGGGGTAAACCCGCGCTTCCTCGCGCGGGGTCCAGGGTTTAGGATCGGCCGGGCGCGCGGGGCGCCGGGCTCGCCACGGAAGGACGGCTCGCATGGCGAAGTACGTGTTCGTGACCGGAGGCGTGGTCTCGGCCCTGGGCAAGGGGATCGCCAGCGCGTCGATCGGGCAGCTGCTGAAGGCGCGCGGCCTGCGGGTCGTGCTGCAGAAGTTCGACCCCTACCTCAACGTCGACCCCGGCACCATGAGCCCCTACCAGCACGGCGAGGTCTTCGTGCTCGACGACGGCGCCGAGTGCGACCTCGACCTCGGGCACTACGAGCGCTTCACCGACACGAACCTGACGCGGATCAACAACCTGACCAGCGGCGTCGTCTACGAGACCATCCTGCAGCGCGAGCGCAAGGGCGAGTACCTCGGCCGCACCGTGCAGGTGATCCCGCACGTGACCGACGAGATCAAGCGCCGGCTGAAGCTGCCGGCGGAGACCGACCCCGGGATCGACGTCGTGGTGACCGAGATCGGCGGCACCGTCGGCGACATCGAGTCGCTGCCCTTCCTGGAGGCCATCCGCCAGTTCCGCCTGGAGAGCCCGGTGCAGGACACGCTGTCGGTCCACCTGACGCTGGTGCCGTACATCGCGGCCGCCGGCGAGATCAAGACCAAGCCGACCCAGCACTCGGTGCGCGAGCTGCGCAGCATCGGCATCCAGCCCGACGTGCTGATCTGCCGCGCCGAGGCGCCCATGCCCGAGGACGCCCGCCGCAAGATCGCCCTGTTCTGCAACGTGCCCGTCGAGAGCGTGATCAACGCCCCCGACGCGCGCTCGATCTACGAGGTCCCCCTGAACTTCCACGCCCAGGGCCTCGACGACCTGATCTGCGGCCGCCTGCAGCTGGCGGCGCCGCCGGCCGAACTGGAGGCGTGGCGCCGCATGGTCGGCATCATCCTGAACCCGCCCGACACGGTGCGGATCGCCGTGGTCGGCAAGTACGTCGGGCTGAAGGACGCCTACAAGAGCATCATCGAGTCCTTCATCCACGCCGGGATCCCCAACCGCGTGCACGTCGAGCTGGCGTGGGTCGACGCCGAGGGCCTCGAGGACCGCGACGTGGGCGACCGGCGTCTCGAAGAGGTCTTCGCCGGCTGCGACGGCCTGCTGGTGCCCGGCGGCTTCGGCGACCGCGGCATCGAGGGCAAGATCATCGCCGTGCGGTACGCCCGCGAGCGGGGCCTGCCCTTCCTCGGCATCTGCCTGGGCCTGCAGGTGGCGATGATCGAGATCGGCCGCGACCTGGCCGGCCTGCCGCGCGCCAACAGCAGCGAGTTCGACCCCGCCGCCGAGCACCCGGTCATCGACCTCATGCGCGAGCAGCGCGACCTGAAGCAGATGGGTGCCACGATGCGCCTGGGCGCCTGGCCCTGCGCGCTGAAGCCGGGCACGCTCGCCGCGTCCTGCTACGACGCGCCGGAGATCTCCGAGCGCCACCGCCACCGCTACGAGGTCAA
Organism: bacterium; assembly: GCA_030654305.1. Taxonomy (NCBI): domain Bacteria; species bacterium. Next base: position 4,776 of record JAURXS010000329.1, read on the forward strand.
CAACGACTACCGGGCGCGCTTCGAGGCGGCGGGCGTCGTGTTCAGCGGCCTCTCGCCGGACGGCCGCCTGGTGGAGATGATCGAACTGCCGGGGCACCCCTTCTTCCTGGGCTGCCAGTTCCACCCCGAGCTGAAGTCGCGGCCCAACCGGCCGCACCCGCTGTTCCACCGCTTCGTCGCCGCCGCCGCGGCGCGCCTGCGCGCGCGCAACGGCGAAGCGGCGGCGGCGTCCTAGGAGGTGCGCGTGGGCGTCGTGGAGATCGCCGGGCTGCGCGTCGGACCGGGCGAGCCCCTGCTGGTCATGGCCGGCCCCTGCGTGTTGGAGGCGCCGGACGAGATGCTCCGGCTGGCCGGCGACATCGCGGCGGTCTGCCGCCGGCTGGAACTGCCGTACGTCTTCAAGGCCAGCTACACGAAGGACAACCGCACCAGCGGCGACTCCTTCCGCGGGCCGGGCCCGCAGGAGGGGCTGCGGCTGCTGCAGCGGATCAAGGACGCCCACGGTGTGCCCGTGGTCACCGACGTGCACCACCCCGAGGAGACGGCGACCGTCGCCGAGGTGGCGGACGTCCTGCAGATCCCGGCCTTCCTCTGCCGCCAGACCTCGCTGCTGGAGGCGGCCGGCCGCACGGGTCGCGCGGTGAACGTGAAGAAGGGGCAGTTCCTGGCCCCGGCGGACATGGCGCACGCGGCGGCGAAGCTGCGCGCGTCCGGCTGCGACCGCGTGCTGGCGACCGAGCGCGGCTCCTTCTTCGGCTACCGCGACCTGGTCGTCGACTTCCGCGGCCACGACACGCTGCACCGCCTCGGCCTGCCGGTGGTCTTCGACGCCACCCACTCGGTGCAGTCGCCGGGCAGCGCCGGCGGCGCCACCGGCGGCACGCCCGAGCTGATCCCCCTGCTGATGCGCTGCGGCCTGGCCGCCGGCGCCGACGCCCTGTTCATCGAGACGCACTTCGAGCCCGCGCGCGCCCTGAGCGACGCCGGCTGCCAGCTGCCCTTCGCGCGCTTCGCGGCGCTGATGTCGCAGGCGCGGCGCTGCCGCGAACTGTACCTGGAGGTGACCGCGTGAACGGGCGCCCGGACCGCGCGCTGTCCTGGCCCCCGCGGTCCGACGACGACTACCGCCGCGAGGCCGCGGCCGGCCTGGGCGAGGCCGCGCTGGCGGCGTTCGCGCGCGTGCGGCTGATCGTGCTGGACTGCGACGGCGTCCTGACCGACGGGCGCCTCCACTACGACGCGCAGGGCGAGGCCCTCAAGTCCTTCGACGCGCGCGACGGCCTGGGCCTGGTCCTGGCCCGCGCCGGCGGCTTGAAGCTGGCGCTGCTGACCGGGCGCGACAGCCCCGCGGCCGCGCGCCGCGCCGCCGACCTGCGCTTCCACGCCGTGAAGCTGGGCCGGTTCGACAAGCAGCGGGCGCTGCGGGAGATCCTGGACGAGCTGGCCGTCGATCCCGCCGACGTCCTCTACGTGGGCGACGACCTGATCGACGTGCCCGCGCTGGCGCTCGTGGGCGCGCCGGTCGCGGTGCCCGGCGCGCCCGCCGACGTGCGCGACCGCTGCCTCCACGTCACGGCCGCGCCCGGCGGCGCCGGCGCCGTGCGCGAGGTCTGCGACCGGGTGCTCGGCCTGCAGGGACGGTTCGGGCCCGCGCTGGTGAAGGTGGCGGCCCGCGCCTGGCTTCCGACCGGGGAGGACGCATGAACGCCGAGACCGGACGCCCGGACGACCGCGCGATCGTGGCCCTGGGACGCGCGACCTTCGCGCAGGAGGCCGCGGCCCTCGCGCGCGTTGGGGAGAGCCTCGACGACTCCTTCGCCGCGGCCGTCCGCACGCTGCTGGACTGCCGCGGCCGCGTCATCGTGACCGGCTTGGGCAAGTCGGGCTTCGTGGCCCGCCGCCTGGCCGCCACCCTGACCGCCACCGGCACCCCGAGCCTGTTCCTGCACCCGGTCGAGGCGACGCACGGCGACCTGGGCATCGCCGGTTCCGGCGACGTGCTGCTGGCCATCTCGCGCAGCGGCGACAACCCGGAGGTCACCCAGCTCGCCGGGCTCGCCCGCCACTTCGGCATGACCATGATCGCGATCACCGGCCGCGCCGACAGCCTGCTCGCCGGCCTGAGCGACCTCGTGCTGGCCTGCGAGGTGGAACGCGAGGCCTGCCCGCTCAACCTGACCCCCACGACCAGCGCCACCGCGGCGGCGGCCATGGGCGACGCCCTCGCGGTCGCCCTGCTGACCCTGCGCGGCTTCACGCGGGACGACTTCGCGGCCTTCCACCCCGGCGGCGTGCTGGGGCGCTCGCTGCTGATGCGGGTGGATCAGCTGATGCACGCGGGCGAGGAACTGCCGCTGGTGGACCGCGACCTGCCGCTGCGCGCCTGCCTGCCGGTGATCGTCGAGAAGCGGCTGGGCTGCGCCTGCGTGGTGGACCGCGACGGCCGCCTGGCCGGGATCTGCGTCGACGGGGACGTGAAGCGCTTCCTGATGGCCTACGACGCGCCGCTGGACCTGCCGGTGCACGCGCTGATGAACGCGGCGCCCGAGACGGTGCGGCCGGACGAACTGGTCCTGGGCGCCCTGCGGCGCATGGAACAGCGCGCCGGCGGGCCGATCACCGTGCTGATCGTGGTCGACGACGAGCGCCGCCCGGTGGGCGTCCTGCACATCCACGACATCCTGCGGGCCGGGATCGTCTGACACCGGCCCATCCCCATCACCATCGGTGCAACTTCTGCACAGCAATGGATTTATGCTCTGGCATACCTTATGCTTGACGCACGCCGCGACCGGGTGTTGACTGTGATCGTGCCCCGAGATGCAGCCCTGGAGCGACCGATGCCGTCGTGCCACCGCAGGCTCCGTCGCGCGATGTACCACGGGCTGGCCCGGGTCGTGCTCGCGGCGGTGCGCCGGTTGCCGCAGGGGGCGGGGCGGGGATTGTGCCGCGGCCTCGCACGCGCGGCCTTGGCGTGCCGGCCGCGCGACAGGGCCGTGGCCCGGGCCAACCTGCGGCTGGTCTTCCCCGATCTGGCGCCGGACGCGCGCGAGGCGCTGCTGCGCCGGGCGACCGGGGCCCTGGGGGACAACGTCCACGACGCCCTGAACCTCGACCGCTGGCGGGAATCGGGGTACCGGGAGGTCGCGGACGACGGGACGGTGGCCGCCCTGCGCGAGCTGCTGGCCGAGGGGCGCGGCGCCCTGGTCCTGACCGGGCACTTCGGCTGCTGGGAACTGCTCGGCGGCTTCCTGGCCGACCGGCTGGGCGGGCTGACGGTGGTGACCGGCACGATCCGCAACCCGCCGGTCGACCGCCTGGTCAACGGGTGGCGGCGCCGGGCCGGCCTGACGGCCGTCCCGCGCGAGGGCGACCAGCGGCCGTTGCTGCGGGCGCTGCGCGCCGGCGGCGCCGTGGCCGTGCTGCTGGACCAGAACACCCGGGTGGGCAACCGCGACGTGCCGTTCTGCGGCGTCGCGGCGCCGACCCCGGCCGGCTTCGCCAAGCTGGCGCTGCGCACCGGGACGCCGATCCTCCCGGTGGCCATCGGTCGCCGCGGGCGCGGCCACGCGTTGACGCACCTGCCGCCGCTGCGGCCCGGGGCCGGGACCGGCGACGCCGCGGTGGACGGACTGCTGCGGGAGGCGAACGCGGCCCTGGAGACGTTGTTGCGCCGGAACCCGGCCGAGTGGGTCTGGTTCCACCGGCGCTGGCCCGGCGGCGCGTCGCCGGCGGACGGAAGGCGGGCATGAGATCCGGACGGGATGAACACGCGCGCGTCGGCGCGACGGCGACCGGCAGGCGACGGCGGGTGCCAAGAGGCGCATTGCTGCGGGGTGCGGCGCTGCGAGTCGCGGCCCTGCTGCTGTCCGCCGCCCTGCTGCTGTCCGCCGGTTGCGACGGCGAGCCGCGCGGCGACCCGCCCGCGCCGGACGCGGCGGCGGTCGCGGCCGCCCCCGAGGCCGAGCGTGCCCCGGACCAGGTCCTCTTCGACACCACCATCACCGATTCCCGCGAAGGGGTCCGGCGCTGGACCCTGACCAGCGACCGCCTCGAGAAGTTCATGGACCAGGACGAGGCCGAGCTCCACGGCGTGCACATGGACTTCTTCCAGGCCGACACGCTGTTCTCGGTGCTCACCGCCGCGCGCGGGCGCGCGAGCCAGCGCAACGGCAACCTCTTCGTCTGGGGCGACGTCGTGGTCGTCGCCAGCGACGGGCGCCGGCTCGAGACCGGGGAGCTGAACTACGACGATCGCAGCGGCCGCATCAGCAACGAGGTGTTCAACCGCTTCACGCGGGAAGCCGACGTGATGACCGGCGTGGGCATGCAGGCCACGCCCGGCCTGGACTACTTCGAGCTGAAGCGCGAGGTCGACGCCACGGTGCACGCCGTGCCGGAAGCTGCCGGCGACGGGGGGGGGCCATGAGCGGCGCCACGGCCAGCGCCGGCGCGTCGGGCATCCTGGCGGCCAGGGGCCTGCGCAAGGTCTACCGCGGCCGGGCCGTGGTCGATGCCGTGGACTTCGAGGTCCGCCCCGGCGAGGTGACGGGCCTGCTCGGGCCCAACGGCGCCGGCAAGACCACGACCTTCTACATCGTGGTCGGCTTCATCCGGCCCGACGCCGGGACCGTGACCCTGGACGGCAAGGACCTCGCCCGGCTGCCCATGTACAAGCGGGCCCGCCTGGGCCTCGGCTACCTGCCGCAGGAATCGTCGATCTTCCGCCGGCTGACGGTGGAGCAGAACCTGATGGCCGTGCTCGAGACCCTGCCCATGAGCCGCGCCGCGCGGCGGGAACGGACCGACGAGCTGCTGGAGGAGATGCGCATCACGCACATCCGCCGCAGCCGCGGCTACCAGCTGTCCGGCGGTGAGCGCCGGCGGGTCGAGATCGCGCGCGCGCTGACGACGCGCCCCCGCTTCATGCTGCTGGACGAGCCGTTCGCGGGGATCGACCCCATCGCCGTGGCCGACCTGCAGCGCAGCGTGGCGCGCCTGCGGGAGCAGGGGCTGGGCATCCTGATCACCGACCACAACGTGCGCGAGACGCTGAGCATCACCGATCGCGCCTACATCATGTTCGAGGGCCGCATCGCGCTCTCCGGCACGTCCGGCGAGATCGTGGCCGACGACCGGGCCCGGGAGATCTACCTGGGCGAGGGGTTCCGGCTGTGAGGCCGGCGGTGCGCACGCCAGACGAGGGAACGCGGCGATGGATGTGAAGCTGAGACTGCACCAGGGGCTCTACCAGCGGCAGCAGCTGGTGATGACCCAGCGCCTGCAGCAGGCCCTGAAGCTGCTCCAGATCCCCACGCTGGAGCTGGAGCAGGTCCTGCGCCAGGAACTGCAGATCAACCCGCTGCTGGAGGAGTACGATCCCGAGGACGACGAGGCGCCCGAGACGCCGGACGAGAACGAGGAGGAGCCCGCCGCCCACGAGACCGAGGAGCCGGAGGAGAAGGTCGACTGGGACGAGTACTTCAAGGACGGCTTCCGCGACGGCACCTGGGAGCGGGAGACCGACGAGGAGGACCGGCTCGAGCGGCCGGCCGCGTCGGTGCCGTCGGGCCAGCAGGAGCTCGCCGATCAGCTCGCGTACACGCTCGACGAGCCGCTGGACCGCCGCATCGGGGAGTACATCATCGGCAGCCTGAACCGGGACGGCTACCTGGTCTGCCCGCTGACCGAGATCGCCGCCACCTTCGAGACCGACCTCGAGCGCGTCGCGCGCGTGCTCGCCGTGATCCAGGGCTTCGACCCGCCCGGGGTGGCGGCCCGCGACATCCAGGAGTGCCTGCTGCTGCAGCTGCGCGCCTCCGGCCGCGGCGACGGCCCGGAAGCCCTGGTGGTGCGCGACCACTTCGAGGCGCTGAAGAACCGCCGCTTCGCGGACATCGCCCGCGAGATGCACATCACGCCGCGCGAGGTGCAGGACATCGCCGGCCGCATCGGCGAGCTCGACCCCAAGCCGGGCCTGTCGGTGGTGGGGGAGGGCGCGGCCTACATCACGCCGGACCTCGTGGTCGAGAAGGTCGACGACGGCTACGTCTGCTACCTGAACGACGGCAACCTGCCGCGGCTGCGCATCAGCAACGCCTACGACGCCGTGGCCGCGGGCAAGCAGGGCGGCGACGACGACACCGTGCAGTTCATCGACGAGAAGCGCCGCTACGCCGAGTGGATCATCAAGACGATCGAGCAGCGGCGCCGCACCATGATCAAGGTCATGGAGGCGATCGTGCGCGAGCAGGGCGAGTTCTTCGAGCAGGGCGCCATCGCCCTGCGGCCCCTGACCCTGCAGCAGGTGGCCACGGCCATCGGCATGCACGAGTCGACCGTCTCGCGCGTGACCAAGCAGAAGTACGTCCAGACGCCGCGCGGCGTGTTCCCGCTGAAGTACTTCTTCTCGGCGGGGCTGGACACCGACGAGGGGGACGAGGTCGCCGCGAAGGCGGTCAAGCAGATGATCCAGGAGATCGTGGCCGCGGAGAGCCCGGCCCGGCCCCTGTCCGACAAGAGGATCGTGGACCTGCTCTCGGAGAAGGGTCTGAAGATCGCCCGGCGCACGGTCGCCAAGTACCGCGAGCAGATGGGCATCCTGAACGCGAGGATGCGCAAGCAGTTCTAGAACCGACCCGGTCCGCGACCGGAAGGAGGACGCCATGCAGCTCGAGATCAACAGCCGTCACTTCACCCTCGGCGACGACATGCGTGACAAGATCGTCGAGAAGCTCGAGAACCTGAAGCGCTACAGCCCGAGCGACCCGCTGGCCGCCCGTCTCACGCTGACGCTCGAGGGCGGTCGCTTCACCGGCGACCTCTCGCTGAACCTCAAGCAGTACTCCTGCCACACCAAGGTGCAGCACGTCGAGCCCGACGGCGCGGCCTTCCTGGCCATCGAGAGCGTCGAGCGGCAGGTGCGTCGGCACAAGGACCGGGTCAAGGACCACCGCGGGCGCGGCGAGGAGGGCGGCCTCGGCGAGGTCCTGGCCGGCCCCGGCCTGCTCGACAACAGCGGCTCGGCCCTGTCGCAGGAGGGCTTCCAGCTGCGCGACCTGACGGTGGACCAGGCGCAGGAGGCCTTCGCGGCCTCGAGCAGCCCGTTCTTCGTCTTCCGCAACACCGAGAACGGCGAGGTTGCCGTGCTGTACCGCCGCGACGACGGCGGCTACGGCCTGATGCGGCAGGAATAGGGGCGCGACGTGCAGGAGCCGGTCACCGTCCAGAAGGTCCACCAGGACCTGCGCGAGACCCTCGGTCTCGCGCTGCTGACGAGCCTCCCCGCGCAGGACGTCCCGCTCGCCGCGGGGGACGTCCACCGCCCCGGCATGGCGCTGATGGGGTTCATGGAGAACTTCCTGCCCCACCGCCTGCAGGTCCTGGGCGAATCCGAGCTGGCCTACCTGGTCACCCTCGACCCCGACGCGCAGCGCGGGGCCCTGGAGCGCCTGGTCGCCCTGCAGGCCCCGGCGGTGTTCGTGACCCGGGACCAGGCGGTGCCCGCCGCCTGGCTGGCCGCGGCCGACGCGGCCGGGCTGCCCGTGCTGCGCACCCCGATGGCCACCGAGGAGTTCATCCACGAGCTGTCGGTCTACCTCACCGACGCCTTCGCGCCGCGCGCCGAGCTGCACGGTTCGCTGGTGGACGTTTACGGCATCGGCATGCTGTTCACCGGCAAGAGCGGCATCGGCAAGAGCGAGTGCGCGCTCGACCTCGTGGAGCGGGGGCACCGCCTGGTGGCCGACGACATCGTCGAGGTCAGCCGCGTGGGCGACGACGTGCTGGTGGGCCGCTTCCGCGAGGTGCTGCAGCACAACCTGGAGATCCGCGGCGTCGGCGTGATCGACGTGCAGGCCATCTTCGGCATCCGCGGCATCCGCATGCAGAAGCGCATCGAGGTCGAGGTCAACCTCCAGCAGTGGCGGGCCGACGCCGACTACGAGCGCATGGGGCTCGACCGCGAGCAGACCGAGATCCTGGGCGTGCCGATCCCGCGCATCGTCGTGCCGATCTATCCCGGCAAGAACATCACGGTCATCGCGGAGGTGATCGCCCTGGACCTGATGCTGAAGATCTACGGCATCGACTCCGCACAGGACCTGAACCGCCGCATCATGGAGACGCTGCGCTCCGGGGACCGGCTGCGCCGGTACCTGCGGCACGACAGGGAGTAATCATGCTCTGCGGCCTCGTCGTCACGCACGGCGGCATCGGCAAGGAACTGGTCCGGGTCGTGGAACTGGTGCTCGGGCCGGTGCCCGGGCTGGCGGCCATGACCAACAGCGGCAAGTCGGTCCAGGACCTGATCGACGAGATCCGCGCCTGGGCGGCCGCGAACTGCGGCGCGCCGGGCGACGGCCTGCTGCTGTTCATCGACGACTTCGGGGGGAGCTGCGCCAACGCCGCGCAGATCGCCGCGATCGGCGGCACGCCGGCGCGCATCCTGACCGGGATCAACCTGGCCATGCTGCTGGACTTCGTCACCTGGCGCGACACGCTGGGGCTCGACGAGCTGCCGCGTCGCCTGGTCGAGAAGGGACGCGACGCCATCACCGCGCTCGGACCCGTCCAGGAGGGCTGAGCGCACCATGCCGCTGCTGCTGGCCCGCATCGACGACCGCTTCATCCACGGCCAGGTGACCGTCGGCTGGTGCCGCAAGCTCGAGCCCGACCACCTCGTGCTGTGCAACGACGAGATCGCCGCCGACCCCTGGCAGCGCCGCGTCTACGCCAGTTCGGTGCCGCCGCGCATCCGCGTCTGGGTCCGCGACCGCGCCGGAACGGCCGCCCTGCTCGGCGACGGTCCCGAGGCGCTGCCCGCCGACGAGGGCGCGGTGCTGCTGACCGGCGGTCCGGCCGACATGCTCGACCTGGCGCGGCGGGGCGTGCCCCTGCCGGTGGTCAACGTCGGCGGCATGCACATCGGCGGCGGCAAGCGCGAGCTGCTGGAATCGGTCTACGTCGACCGCGCCGACGTCGCGAGCCTGCGCGCCCTCTTGGCCGCCGGATCGCGGCTGACCGCGCAGACGGTGCCCGGCACGCGCGCGGTCGAGATCGACCGCGCGCTGCTGGACACGCTGGAGGAGGCGCGTTGAACCCGGTCGAGATCGCCGCCTGGTGGCCGCAGATCGCCGCGACCGCGCTGCTGGGCGCGCTGCTGGTCCTGGACGACACGGCCTACGCGCAGACCTGGCTCAGCCAGCCCGTCTGCGGCGGCGTGCTCGCGGGCCTGGTCTGGGGGCATCCCGGGGCCGGGCTGGCCCTGGGGCTGACCGTGCAGCTGCTGTCGCTGGGGAACCTGCCGGTCGGGCAGGCCTTCGTCGGTGAGCGCGTCGGACCGCTGCTCGGGGCCGTCGGCGCGGCGTCGGCCGCGGGCTGGAATCCCGGCCTGCCCTTCGGCGGGCCGGGCGCGGAAGCGGGCCGTCTCGGCTGGCTGCTGCTGGCGGTCGCGCTTGGCAGCTGCCTCGGCGACCGGCTGGTCCGCTGGGAGCGCGTCTGGCACACCCGCCTGGTCGCCGGCGCCATGCGCGGGTTGCGGGAGGGCCGGCTGGAGGTGCTGGAACGGGCCCACCGCTCCTCGCTGGCCGGCGTCGCGATCCGCGGCGCCCTGACGACCCTCGCGGTCTGGGGCCTGGTGGCGCTGCTCTGGATCCCGGCCTACGAGCGGTTGCCCGACCGCATCGTGGCGGCCCTGGCCCTGCTGCCCTGGTTCGCCCCGGCGGTGGCGATCGGCTCGCTGGTGGAACTCTACGGCAGCCGCGCCGGCGCGCGCTGGATCGCCGGCGGCGCGGCGGGCACGCTGGCCCTGGCCTGGACCCTGGCGCGGCTGGGCGCCTCGTGAGCGCCCGCGGCGGCCGGCCCGACGACCTGCACGGGATCTACCGGCGTTCGCTGGGCCTGCAGGGCTCGTGGAATCCGGAGCGCATGCAGAACCTCGGTCTGGCCGTGGCCCTGCTGCCCTGGCTGCGACGGTCGGGCGCGGCGCCGGCGGACCTGCGGCGCTTCTGCCGCCGCCACCTGGAGTTCTTCAACACCAACCCCTACTTCGCGAACCTGCTGCTGGGGGGGCTGGTGCGGCTGGAGGCGGAGAACCTGCGCGGCGGCGCGACGCCCGTCCGGACGCTGACGATGTTCAAGGATTCGCTCGGGCGGGCGCTGGCCTCCCTGGGCGACCAGTTCCTGTGGCTGGGCCTGCAGCCGGCGCTGATGCTGCTGGCCGTCCTTTCGGCCTGGCCGGGGCTGGTCTGGCCGCCCCTGCTGGTGGTGGGCCTGTTCGCCGTGACCCAGCTGCTGCTGCGGCGCCGCGCCCTGCTGGTGGGCTACGACCTGGGACTGGACATCGTGGACCTGCTGGGCTCGCCGCGCTGGCATCGCGCCATCTGGACCGCGAAGCGGGCCGGCGCCCTGCTGACCGGCGTGCTGGCCGGGATGACCGCCGTGAGCAGCTGGTCGCGCCTGGGCGACCCCGGCGGGACGACGACCGTGCTGGGCACCGCGCTGGCGATGGCGGCCGCCCTGTTCCTGCGGCGGCGCTGGCCGGGGGAGGGCCTGCTGCTGGCGCTGGTGCCGCTTGCCCTGCTCCTATCGTGCCTGTAACTTGCGGACGGCTATTTCGCCCCCGAACCAAGGACGCACCGTGATCGCAACCGTCGCCACCATCTCCGACCCCGTCGGCTTCCACCTGCGCGCCGCGGGACGGATCGTGAAACTGGCCAAGACGTTCGACGCCGAGGTGACGGTCCGCTTCCAGGGCCGGGTGGCGAACGCCAAGAGCATCATGGGGCTGGCCAGCCTGGCGGCCGACTGCGGCAGCGTCGTCGAGCTGGAGATCGACGGGCCCGACGACGCGGCGGCCGCCGCGGCCCTGGTCCGGCTGATCGAGATCGAGCTGGCGCACCCCGAGGTCCCGGAAGGCTGACATGAGGATCCTGCGCGGCATCCCCGCTTCGCCCGGCACGGCCCTGGCCCGCGTCCACCACGTGACGCGCGACCTGCCCGTGGTCGTGCGCGCCGTGCTGCCCGCGTCGGACCTCGACCGCGAGGTGTCGCGCCTGCACGCGGCGCTCGCGGACGCCCGCGCCCAGATCCAGGCCCTGGTCGCGCGGCTCAGCGCGGACCTCGGGCCGGAGGGCGCGGCGATCCTGGAGAGCCACCTGCTCATCCTCGAGGACGAACTGGTCGTCGACCGCGCGGTCGCGCTCGTGCGCGCGCAGTCCTGCAACGCGGAAGCCGCCTTCCACGACGCCGTGGCCGAGGTCGCGTCCAGCCTGCTCGAATCCCAGGACGACTACCTGCGCGAGCGCGTCCAGGACCTGCGCGACGTCGAGGACCGGGTCCTGCGGGCCCTGATGGGGCTCGGCGTCGGGCGCCTCGTCGGTCCCGCGACGCCCAGCGTGGTCGCGGCCGACGACCTGGCCCCGTCGGACACCGCGGCCATCGGCGCGCGCAACGTGCTGGCGTTCGCGCTGGGCGGGGGCAGCCGGACCAGCCACGTGGCGATCCTCGCCCGCTCGCTGGGCATCCCGGCGGTGGCCGGTCTCGGCGCGGCCGTGGCGGAGCTGCACGACGGCGATCTGGTCGCCGTCGACGGCGACCGCGGCGAGGTCATCCTGCAGCCCGACAGCGAGACCGTCGCCCGCTACCGGCAGCTGAGCCAGCAGCAGCTGACCGTGAACGCCAAGCTGGCCCACCTGAAGGACGAGCCGGCGATCACGCCCGACGGCCGCCGCCTGGGCATGCTGGCGAACATCGAGATGCCCGTCGAGGTGGAGAAGGCGCTGGCCTGCGGCGCCGAGGGGATCGGCCTGCTGCGGACCGAGTACATCTACTTCCAGCGCCAGACCATCCCGACCGAGGCGGAGCAGCTCGAGATCTACGCCGGGATCATGCGCGGCATGGAGGGCCGGCCGGTCGTCTTCCGCACCCTGGACGTCGGCGGCGACAAGGTCCAGCGCTACCTCGGGGCGCGCAAGGAGTCCAACCCCTTCCTGGGCTGGCGCGGCATCCGCTTCCTGCTGGCCAACCGGCCCCTGCTCAAGGCCCAGCTGCGCGCGATCTACCGCGCCGCCGCCGGCGGGCCGGCGCGGCTGATGTTCCCGATGATCACCGGCGTCGAGGAGCTGCGCGAGGCGCGCGACGCCTGCCGCGAGTGCGTGGCCGAGCTGGCGGCCGAGGGGCTGCCCCACGACCCGGACCTCGAGGTGGGGATCATGATCGAGACGCCGGCCGCCGCGCTGGTGGCCGACCTGCTCGCCGACGAGTGCGACTTCTTCAGCTTCGGCACCAACGACCTCGTCCAGTACACCCTGGCGATGGACCGCCTGAACAGCCGCGTGGCGTACCTCTACCAGCCGGTGCACCCCGCCGTGCTGCGCCTGCTGCGCGACGCGACCGCCGCCGCGCACGCGGCCGGCATCCGGGTCGGCATCTGCGGCGAGATGGCTTCCGAGACGCGCTACGCCGAGATCCTGCTGGGCCTCGGGCTCGACGAGGTCAGCGTCCACGCCGCGCAGCTGCCGAAGATCAAGCAGGTCGTGCGCTGGACGACGGTCGCGGAGGCCAAGGGGCTCCTGGCCGACCTGATGTCGCGCCGCACCGCCGCCGAGGCCGACCTCCTGCTCGCCGACTACCTGGCCGAGAAGAAACGCCAGCGCGCCGCCGCCGGGTCGCCGGAGGTGCCCGATGGCGCCTGAGGCGGGGCTCAAGGCCATGCTCGCCCACGTGCGCGACCTGCCGGCGCAGCTGGAGGCCGCGCCCGGGCTGCCGGGATTGGCGGACCTGGCGCCGCCGAGCGTCCCGATCCGCGACGTGCTGGTCTGCGGCATGGGGGGCTCGGCCATCGCCGGCGACCTGCTCGCGCCGGTGGCCGAGCACGCGGGGGTCCGCCTGGCGGTCCGCCGCGAGGCCGACCTGCCCGGGTGGCTCGACGAGCGGACCCTGCTGGTGTTCAGCAGCTATTCCGGCCGGACCGGCGAGACGCTGGGGGCGGCCCGCGCCGCCGTCGGCCTGCCGAATCCCCGCGTGGCGATCACGACCGGCGGACCGCTGGGCGACCTCGCGGACGGCGCCGCCGCGCCTTGCCCGCGGGTGACGCTGCCCCCGGGTCTGCCGCCGCGCGCCGCGCTGGGCCACGGCCTGGGCGCCCTCGCCTGCGTCCTGGACCGCGTCGGCGCCGTGCCCGGCCTGGCGGCCCAACTGCCGGCGGCCGCCGCGGCGTGGCGCCGGGGCGAAGAGACTTGCGGGCCGGCCGCCGGCCCGGACAACCCCGCGCTGCTGGCGGCGCGGGCCGCGCTGGGGCGCCTGCTGGTGGTCTACACCTGCTCGCCGGAGGCGCACGCCCCCGGGATGCGCCTGAAGGCCCAGGTCAACGAGAACGGCAAGAGCCCGGCGCTGGTCGTCGCCCTGCCCGAGGCCGCCCACAACGACATCGTGGGCTGGGAGGTGCTGCGCCCGCGGCGGCGGGATTTCCTGCTGCTGATGCTGCATTCCGGCGACGAGACCCCGGAGGCCCGCCTGCGCGCGCGCACGGTCGCCGACCTGTTGGACGGGGAGTTCCAGGCGCGGATCGAGCACGAGGCCGCGGGAGATTTTCCGCTGGCGAGGATCCTGTCCCTGGTGCAGTTTGGCGACTACCTGTCCTGCTACCTGGCCGCCGCGGCCGGGGTCGATCCCGTGCCCGTGGCGCGCATCGACGCGCTCAAGGACCGGATGCGGAAGGACGGCGGAACGTGAAAGCCCTGATCCCTGCCGCCGGCACCGGCACGCGCCTGCGGCCGCACACGCACAACAAGCCCAAGGCCCTGCTGCCGGTCGCCGGCAAGCCGATCCTCGGCCACATCATCGACGACCTGCTGCAGGCCGGCGTCGACGAGGTCGTGCTGATCATCGGCTACTGCGGCGAAGCCGTGCGGGCCTGGGCCGCCGGCGCCTACCCCGGCCTGCCGGTGACCTGCGTCGAGCAGAGCGAGCGGCTGGGCCTGGGCCACGCCGTCTGGACCGCCCGCGACGCGATCGGCGACGAGCCCTTCTTCTGCATCCTGGGCGACACCATCGTCAAGACGGACTACCGGCGCCTGCTCGCCGACCCGCACAACTGCATCGCCGTGCGCGAGGTGGCGGACCCCCGGCGCTTCGGCGTGGTCGAGATGCGCGACGGCGAGGTGCTGCGCTTCGTGGAGAAGCCGGAGGTGCCGCCGAGCAACCTCGCCATCGTGGGCGCCTACCTGCTGCGCGACGCGCCGAGCCTCTGGGCGGCGATGGACCGCATCGTGGCCGAGGACCGCCGCACCCGCGGCGAGTACCAGCTGACCGACGGCCTGCAGGCCATGCTCGCCGGCGGCTGCCGCTTCTCCGTGCAGACGGTCGGCGAGTGGTACGACTGCGGGAAGCGCGAGACCTGGCTGGAGACCAACCGCGCCCTGCTGGACGCGGATCCGGCGGCGACGGGCGCGTCGTCCGGCGTCGCGCCGCCCTGCCTGATCGCGCCCGGCGCGCGGGTGGTCCGCTCGCGCCTGGGCCCGCACGTCGTGGTCGGGGCGGGAGCCCTGATCGAGGACTGCGACCTGACCGACACCATCGTCGGCGACGGCGCCGAGGTGCGCCGCTGCCGGCTGACCGGCAGCCTGATCGGCGAGCGCGCCCTCGTCACGGACGTCGACGGCAGCGTCAACGTCGGCGACGACAGCGAGGTCGCGGCCGATCGCCGCGTTCCCTGAACACCATCACGAGCTGGAGGAGTCCGCGCATGTCCCAGCGTCACCTGTTCACCAGCGAGTCGGTCACCGAGGGCCACCCCGACAAGGTCGCGGACCAGATCAGCGACAGCGTCCTGGACGCGATCCTCGCGGTCGACCCCAACGGGCGCGTGGCCTGCGAGACGCTGGTCACCACCGGCCTCGCGATGATCGCGGGCGAGATCACGACCCAGACCTGGGTCGACATCCCGCGCATCGCGCGCCGGACCATCCGCGACATCGGCTACACGTCCGCCGCCTACGGCTTCGACCACGAGACCTGCGCGGTGGTCACCTCCATCGACGAGCAGTCGCGGGACATCGCCCAGGGCGTCGACCCCGGCGGCGCCGGCGACCAGGGGCTGATGTTCGGCTACGCCTGTCGCGAGACCGACGTGCTGATGCCCCTGCCCATCACCCTGGCCCACCGGCTGACCCGCCGCCTGGCCGCGGTGCGCAAGAACGGCACGCTGCCCTGGGTGCGCCCCGACGGCAAGAGCCAGGTCACCGTGGAGTACGAGGGCGATCGTCCCGTGAAGGTCCACACGGTCGTCGTCTCCACCCAGCACGACCCCGGCGTCACCGACCTGCGCGAGCGGATCATCGCCGAGGTGATCGCGCCGGAACTGGCGGCGCTGGACCTCGACACCGACGGCGTCATCCACCACGTCAACCCGACCGGCAGCTTCGTGGTCGGCGGCCCGCAGGGCGACTGCGGCCTGACCGGCCGCAAGATCATCGTCGACACCTACGGCGGCAGCGCGCCCCACGGCGGCGGCGCCTTCTCCGGCAAGGACCCGACCAAGGTCGACCGCTCGGCCTGCTACGCCGCGCGCTGGGCCGCCAAGAACGTGGTCGCGGCCACCCTGGCGGAGCGCTGCCAGATCCAGGTCGCCTACGCGATCGGCGTGGCCGAACCCGTCTCGGTGATGGTCACCACCTTCGGCACCGGGCGCGTGCCCGACGACCGGCTGGCCGCCGCCGTGAGCAAGGTCTTCGACCTCACGCCGCGGGGCATCATCGAGGCGCTGGACCTGCGGCGGCCGATCTACCGGCCGACCGCGGCCTACGGGCACTTCGGGCGGGACGAGGCGGGCTTCACCTGGGAGCGCGCGAACCGGATCGCGGAGCTGCAGCGCGCGGTCGGATGAACCGTCGGTTGAGTCGTCGGCTGACGAGTGAACGAAGGCGGAGCCCCGCTGGGCTCCGCCTTCCTCGTTTCGTACCTGGCCGTTTCAGGGAACGCCGCGTCAGGGAGTTCCGGGCGCCAGCACCTCGACCATGACGGTGTCGTGGCGCGTCACGCTCATGTAGGTGTCGAAGACCGTGACCACCACCGGGCACAGCCCCGCGTCCTGGACCGTGAACATGTGGGAGGACTCCCGCTCCCCGTAGGTCGATTCCAGGATGCTGCCGGACCGCCACAGGAAGTCGAACCGATCGAACTGGCCGAGGGCCGGGTCGAAGCCGCAGACCTCGGCGGTCGCGGAGAAGTACGCCCTGCCGTCGGTGCAGGCGTCGGGGTAGTGGCCGAACGAGACGTTGGTGGCGGAGTTGCGGACCGGCTTCACGTCGACGAGGCGGCGGCTGGCGTCGTAGAGGTAGACGTCGGCGACGAAGTCGGCGGGGGCGCCCGTCCAGCCCAGCAGCAGGTTGAAGTTGGCCTGCGTGGTGCCGGTGCTCTGCCCGCGCCCGTTCAGCCAGACACGGTAGTAGCCGTGGGCCGGGATCGACACGGTCGAGGCGAAGAGGAACTTGTCCCGGTCGTAGGGGTCGTTGGTCAGGGACCAGTTGCCGATGTTCACCGCGGCGCCGGTGGGGTTGTGCAGCTCCAGCACCGGTTCGAAACGGTTCTGGTTCTCCGGGTTCGGGAGCACCGCGTTGAAGGCGAGGATCTCGTTGATGATCGGCTGGCTGCGGAAGTTCCCGCCGCCGGAGCCGCCGTTGGTGGCGCCGATGGTGTGCGTCGGGAAGTAGGCCAGGCTCGCGGTGACCGTCGTGTCGGGCGAGGACCGGACGAGCAGCGAGTCGGCGCGGATCTCGACCGAGACGAAGGACGACTTGCTGTCCCCGTCGTCGTCGGTGACCGTCACCGCGACTTCGTAGGTGCCGGGCTCCGCGAACACGTGGTGGGTGGTCGAGCCGTGCCCGGTCGCGCCGTCCTGGAAGTTCCAGAGGATGTCGAGATTGGTGTTGGCGCCGGTCGGATCGGGCCCGGGATCGCCGCCGGAGACGAAGGCGACGAACTGGACGTCCGCGGGCGCGATGCCGCAGTCGACGTTCGCCTGGACCCGGGTGATGACCGGGGCGAGGTCGTCCTTCTCGCCGCAGCCGGACAGCAGCGCGAGCGCGGTGGCGGCGATCATCGCGGCCAGCAATGGGCGGCCGGGCAGGTATTGGCAATTGCGCATGAGGCTGGCTCCGTCGTCACGGTGGGGCACCGCGCACCCCCGCCCGACACGGCGGGGCGGCGGCGCAGAACGTCATCAACGTATAAAGTTAGGCCCGGGCGGGCAAGGAGTCCAGCGAAAAGCCCCCGGAACGCCCGGTCACCGGCGCCCGGTCACCGGCGCACTCGCAGCCACGCCACGATCGCGACCCCGGCGTAGGCCAGGTTGCCGGCCCAGGCCGCCAGGAAGGGGGGGAGCGTGCCGTTGTGGCCCAGCGACCGTCCGAAGTTGATGGCCAGGTAGTACCCGAAGCTGATGGCGATCGTCCAGCCGAACCCCGAGGCGACCGTCGTCTTGCGGGGGCTCGAGGCCAGCAGGATGCCCAGCACCACCACGATCAGGTGCACCACCGGGAAGGACAGCTTGAACTGCAGGTCGACGCTGTGCGCCGTGGCGTCGCCGCCGCTGCGCCGGATCATGGCGATGTAGCGCCGCAGCTGCCGGGCGTTCATCGCCTCGGGCTTCAGCCGGTCGTCGAGGAAGGTGCGCGGCGTGATGCCGTCCAGGCCCGAGGCGTATTCGGCGAAGCGGATGAGGCTGTCGCCGCGGGCGGTGAAGACGCGGCGGGTCCCGTCCGCGAGCACCCACTGGCTGCCGTCCCAGTCGGCGCTGGCGGCGTCGATCCGCTCCAGGACGCGGGCTCCCGCGACCGTATGGACGCGGAACTCGCGGATCTGCTGGCGCTCGGGGGAGAAGCTGCGGACGTAGTAGAGGCGCCCGTCCGTGCCGTTGAAGGCGGCGTCGTTGGTCGGGCGCACGCGGTCGGGGTTGCCGTGGATCTCGACCTCCCAGATGCGCGCGACCCGGGCGTTGGTGCGGGGCAGGACGAACTCGCCCCAGACCAGCGAGAGCAGGCAGGCGAGCAGGGCCAGGACCAGCAGGGGGCGGGTCGTCTGCAGCAGCGAGCGGCCGGCGGCGAACATGGCGCTCAGCTCGTTGTAGCGGGCCATGTCCCCGACGGTGAACAGCGTGGCCATGAGCATGCCGATGGGCAGGACCGTGTCGAGGATCCAGGGGATCTTGTTCAGGTAGTAGCGGGCGATCATCGACGCCGTGGCGTGGTTGTCGACGAAGTTGTCGAGGTGGCCGAAGAGGTCGACCAGGGAGAACAGGACGATCGCGCCGACCAGGGTGAAGCCCAGGATGCGCAGGAAGCCGGCGACGACGCTGCGGTGGACGAGTTGCATCACGGTCTCCGCGTCCGTCGGCCCCAGGCGTTCTCGCGCGCGGCGTGCACGAGCAGGGGGATCCCGATCGCCGTCAGCACCCCGTCGGCCGCCCACATCGCCAGGGCCGGGTCGAGCCGCCCGCGGTCGGCCATCTTCTCGCCGCCGATCAGGAACAGGTAGTAGAAGAGGTAGAACGCCAGCGCCAGGGTCAGCGAGACGCCCCGCCCGGAGCGCGACGCCGTGACGGCCATGGGCAGCCCGATCAGCACGAAGACCACGCAGGCGGCGGGGATGGCCAGCTTCTTGTGGAACTCGACGAGGAAGGTGTTCTCGCGGGCCTGCTTGGAGCGCAGCACGCTCAGCTGGAACTCCGAGGCGCGGCGCACGCGCTGCACCTCCTGGCGGGTGGCGCGCAGCATCTCGAGCCGCCGGCCGCGGGTGTCGGCCGGGCCGCCGGACGGGGCTTCGGTCAGGCCCCCGCGCGCCGGCGCGTCCAGCAGCAGCCACTGCCGCTCCGCCGCCCCGCCGGCCAGCTCCCGCTGCCCCGCCATGGTCTCCTCGCGGTCGCGTCGCGCCTCGGCGGCGGCCCCGAGCAGGGCGGTGAAGTCCATCTCGCGGTCGCCGCGGCTGGTGCGGCCGGAGTCCTCGAGGTCCCGCTCGACGTCCGCGAGCTGCAGGTCGTGCCGGCGGAAGCGCGTGATGGTGTACTGGGAGAGGTCGCGGTCTTCCGGCAGGTCGTGGATCTCGCCGTCGTACAGCTCGATCCGCATCGCGTTGCGGTCGTGCAGGGGCACGATCAGGCCGCGCGCGGCGGTGGTCATCGTCGGGGAGGTGTCGCCGGGCCCGCTGCGCTCCAGCAGGACGATGTCCAGGATCTCGTTTGTCTTCTCGTTCTTTTCCTTGACGTAGATGGTGGTGAGGTCGTTGAGGTCCGTGAACATCTGCTCGCGGATCTCCATCATCGGTCTTTTGTGTTTGATGTCGTACAGGAGGTTGGCTAGCCTGTGGTTCGACTCCGGGAAGACGTAGTGGTTGTAGGCGGTCAGGCCGGCCGCCACCAGCGCGGCGCCGAACAGCAGGGGCCGCAGGATGGCGTAGAGCCCCACGCCGCTCGCCTTCATGGCCGTGATCTCGTGGTCCGTGGCGAGCTGGCCGATACCCATCAGGACCCCGATCAGGACCGCCATGGGCACGGATAATGCAAACGTGTAACCCAGGCTCAACAGAAGCACTTCCGTGGCCACCACGAACGGCACGCCCTTGGTGACGAACAGATCGACGTAGCGGTACAGGTTGTCGATGATCAGCACGAAGGTGATCACGAAGAAGCCGAACACGAAGGGTCCGGCGGTGGCGCGCAGCAGATGCCGTTGGAGCAGGATCATGGTGGTCGCCGCGGCCGCTCCTGTCGCCTGAAGGGGGCGGCCTGACTCCTTTCGAGGACGATCGAGGGCGCCTGGTTCGTACCGGGAACCCGCAGTGTAGCCACTGGTTCCCGGCAGGACAACGATTCTTCGAGGCGGGATCCTCCGGCTCGGTCATCATCTCACCGGTTCCCCGCCGACGGGGGCGGGCCGCGCGTGGCGGCCCGGCGGGAGGCTCAGGTTGTTCGGTGTGCGGGGATGCGACCGGAGGCTGGGCCGGGGCAGGCGGTCGCCGCCGTCCCGGCCCGCGCTCGTCCGTGCCGCGCCGCTCTTCCTGATCGCGTGGCTCGCGCTGCTGGGCGCCGCGGGCGGGGCCGCCGCCGGCGACCTGATCCTCTGGGGCCTCGACCCGCTGCTGCGTTCCACCGACGATCCCCGCCTGCTGGGCGAGGACCGGCTCGTCCTGCGCGAACGGATGCTGGCGCTGGGGTTCGACCCCGTCGGGACGGATTCGCTGTCGCGTTTCGACCGCCGCCTGCGGTACCTCTCCGACGCCGCGGCGGGCGCCGACTGGAAGCGCCGCGTCACGGTGACCGAGTCGTCCGGCCCCCTGGGCATCGAGACCGTCTTCAGCTACCCCGAGTACTTCCTGCTGACGCAATCCCCCCGCGAGCTGCCCGGCGGCTTCGTCTACTACCCGCCCCGGGACACCGACGCGCCCGAGGTGGAGCTGTTCATCGACGACCAGGCCGCGGCCCGTGAGCGGCGGCTGGCCGTGCGCAACCGGGTCGCGCTCGCCAGGGACCTCGACCTGCGCGGCGGCGCCGGCGGCGCCGGGACGCAGACCGGGCTGATCAACCTGACGATCCCGATCAAGCTGCCGCGGACCCTCGAGAAGATCATCGGCCGCGGCGAGAAGACCAACATCCGCATCTCGGGCCGCGAGCACATCTCCATCGCCGGCGAGTCGACGCTGAGCAACCACTTCGTCCAGAGCGAGCGGCGCCGCAGCCAGAGCCTGTTCCCGTCCCTGGACATGGAGCAGCAGCTGCAGATCAACCTCTCGGGGCAGATCGGCGAGAAGATCAAGCTCGAGGTGGACCACAACAGCGAGGGGCTCGGGCCGGAGGCGACCAAGATCCGCCTGACCTTCGAGGGCACCGAGGACGAGATCATCCAGACGATCGAGACCGGCGACGTGGGGCTCACCCTGCCGGGTAGCCAGCTGCTCGGCTACAGCTCCAACGCGTCGGGCCTGTTCGGCCTCAAGGTGACCGGCCAGTTCGGCCCCGCCGACTTCACGGTGCTCGCCACCAAGCAGAAGGCCGAGAGCGCCGGCCGCACCTTCAACTCCAGCGGCGGCTCCCAGACCGAGCACGTCATCTACGCCTACCAGTACCTGAACAACCGCTTCTTCCGCCTCGACCTGCCGCCGAACGACATCGTGGCCCACCGGCGCCCCGATGTGCCGGGACGCGACCGGCAGCAGGAGAGCATCGACCTGGGTTCGGTGCAGGTGTTCCTGTCGGTCACCGGCCGGCAGCAGGACGGCGACATCCGCAACATCGTGGCGGTGACCGACACCACCGGGCTCTGGTCGGCCGAGACCGTGGGCGCGGCGCTGCCGGGCGGCCACTACGGCGAGCTGTGGCGGCCGGTGAACTTCGAGATCATCCGCGACCAGAACGACGAACTGGTCGCGATCGACCTGCTGCGCGAGTACGGCTTCTACGACGTGCTGGCGGTCATCTACGAGGTGATCCTGCCGGACGGCACCCGGCGGCGCGTCGGCGACAAGCCGGGCGTCGACGAGACGAACCGCGTGGAGTACCAGGGCGAGCTCTACTACCGCATGAAGATGCTGAAGCCCCAGAACCCGGAGCCCTACACCTGGCAGTACGTGCTGCGCAACATCTACCCCCTGGGCGGCAGCAACATCGACGCCGCCAGCTTCGACCTGCGTCTCGAGACCACGCTGCAGACCAACTACCCCGAGCAGGACCTGGACAACACGGGCGCCGGCAGCGGGCTGAAGTGGATCCGCATCTTCGGGCTCGACCGCACGACCCCGCAGAACGTCGCCGGCCACGACGACCGGGTCGACGCGCACGACCCCTACCTCTTCGACCTCACCCGCGGCCTGCTGAAGTTCCCGCTCGACTTCCCGGAGCCGTTCAACGCCGCGCCGGAGGTCTACGAGGCCTTCGCCGACTCCTCGGTGTACGACCCGCAGACGACGCTGCTGGACACCATCCCCCAGATCTACAGCACCGCCATCACCCCGCAGCAGATGACCCAGTACACCCAGTACCGCTTCGTGGCCACGCACGCCGCCGCCTCCAGCACCTTCAACCTCGGCGCCTCGAACATCGAGGAGGGCTCCGAGACCGTGACGCTCGACGGCCGCACGCTGGTGCGGGACACCGACTACGTCATCGACTACTCCTTCGGCGAGGTCACGCTCAAGGGCGAGGCCGCCGCCAACATGACGGCGGACTCCCGCATCGCCGTGAACTACCAGTTCGCCCCCTTCGTGGGCGGCGGCAACAGCAGCCTCATGGGCTTCAACCTGGGGATGGACGTCGGGCGCGACGGCCGCTTCGCCACCACCTGGCTCTACGAGAGCAACGCGGTGGTGGGCCACAAGGCGAAGCTGGGCGAGGAGCCCAGCCGCACGCTCGTGGGCAACCTCAACGGCCAGGTCACCGTGCGGCCCGGGGTGCTGACCGGGTTCGCGAACCTGCTGAGCCGGCACGACTCCGACCGCGAGAGCAACGTGCGGCTGACCGGCGAGCTGGCCCTGAGCGTCCCCAACCCCAACACCTTCAACGAGGTCTACGTCGAGGACTACGAGGGGGTCGACTCCTCGGACCTGCTGCCCGTCAACCGCCTGGCCTGGAGCGCCGCCTCGGTCCCGGCGCACGGCACGGGCCTGTCCGTGCCGCCGGGCGACCCGCGCGCCTACCTGGTCGGCCGCGAGTTCACGCCGCAGGGGCGCCTCGACACCCGCTGGTTCCTGCCGCGCGAGATCACCCAGCGCCGCTACCTGAACCCGGAGCTGCGCGAGCAGGAGGCGCGCGAGTCGCAGCAGGTGCTCCAGATCCACCTGTCGAACGGCGGCGAGGCGTGGACGCCGGAGAGCTGGGGCGGCATCACGCACGGGCTCGGCCGCAACGGCGTCGACCTGACCAAGGCCCAGTTCCTCGAGTTCTGGGTCAACGACTTCCGGCACGAGGCGCTCGGCACGACGCCGGACGGCACCCTGCACTTCGACTTCGGGTACATCAACGAGGACGGCTACTGGCCCGTGGGGACCGGCGGCGCGCTGGAGACGGGCACCTACCAGCGCGAAGACGGCGTCATGGGCGACGCCCCGGACGGCATCTGGGAGATCCGCGAGGACGTCGGTCTCGGCAACGACGCCGTGCGGGACCGCTTCAACGCCGACTTCGGCACCGACGGCGACCCCTACCCGTGGATCAACGGCACCGCCGGCAACAACCGCGAGGACTCCGAGGACCTCGACGGCGACTCCATCCTCGACGACAAGGACGGCTTCTTCACGATCAGCGTGGACCTGGCCGACTCGGCCATGGTCGACGTCCTGCGCGACTTCCCGCCGTCGGAGGTGACCGCGAACCTCGACCAGCGGCTGTCCTGGCGCAAGTACCGCATCCGTCTCGGCGACCGGCTGCCGGTGGTGCCGCCCGGCGGCATCACGCCGCAGCTGGCCACGGCGACCCACCTGCGGATCTGGTTCGAGAACCGCGACCCGGCCGCCGCCGAGACCGTGCGCGACATCCAGCTGACCGAGATCAAGCTGCTCGGGACCCGCTGGGAGCGGGAAGGCGTGCGCCGCGTGCCGTCGGCCGCGGCGCCCGACGAGCTGCTGCTGACCCCGGCCGACCTGGCGGCGGGGGAGGAGTTCTTCCTCGGCGAGGTGAACAACAAGGAGAACCCGGACTACGCCCCCCCCTTCGCCCTGCGCATCGAGAACCAGGTGCAGGAGAAGGAGACCTCGCTGGTGCTCGACTACCAGAACCTGCAGCGCCAGCACATGGTCCGCGCCAGCCGGCTGATCTCGCCCCAGGGCGAGGACTTCACGCGCTACGAGCGCCTGCTCTGGTACGTCTTCAACCCCGACCCGGACCAGGCCGACATGGAGGTCTTCTACCGGGTCGGCGCCGACACGCTCAACTACTACGAGATCAGCTACCGCTTCGACGAGAGCGACGGCGCCCGCAGCGGCTGGCAGGCCATCAGCCTCGACCTCGCCGAGCTCAGCAACGCCAAGCTCGACGCGCGGGACCCCGTCTCGGGCTGGATCGTGACGCGCGTGCGCGACTCGGAGGCCGACCGCGACTACCGGGTCCGCGTCGTCGGCTCGCCCGACCTGCGCCGCGTCAAGCGCTTCTACCTGGGCGTGCGCAACACCGACCGCAGCGCGGGGGCCAGCGGCTACTTCTACTTCAACGACGTCCGGCTGCAGTCGGTGCGGCGGGAGATGGGCTTCGCCGAGCGCATCGCCATGAGCGTGAACATGGCCGACATCATCAAGACCGACTTCGACTGGTCGCGGCGGGACGCCGAGTTCCACGGGTTGAGCAGCGACGTCGGCCAGGGCTACACGAACGAGGACTGGAACCTCACCTCAAGCTTCCGCGTCGACGATTTCGTGCCGCTGCTCGGCTACCGCGTGCCGGTGAGCCTCGGCCGCCAGTCCGGCGTCCGCCGGCCCAAGTACGTCACCAACAGCGACATCGAGATCATCGACGAGGCGCTGCGCGAGCGGGAGTCCTCGCGCAACGAGCGGGAGAGCTTCTCGGTGCGCGTGACGCGGGCGCCCTCGGTCCACCCCCTGTTGCGGTACTTCGTCGATCCCTGGACCGTCGGCCTCAGCGGCTCGCGCTCCGGCGACGAGACGCCGCTGGCCATCCAGCGGGGCAAGAACCTGCAGGGCTCGCTCACGTACGACCTGCGCATCGCCGGCGACCGGAAGCTGGAGACCGTCCCGCTGCTCGGCCGCGTCCCGCTGCTGCGGAGCGTCGGGCTGCTGCCCTCGAAGGTCACGTTCAGCGGCAACTACTCCGCGACCGAGCGCCGCGCCCAGAACTACAACGTGCTGACCGGGATCTTCGAGGCCCGCCCGACGCAGCGGACGCGCACCGGCGCCCTCACCGGCTCCTTCTCCTACAGGCCGCTGCCCATCGTCGACCTGGACTTCACGGCCCGCTCCGACCGCGACCCGCTCCGGCCGCAAGAGGCCCTGGGCTTCAACTTCGGGCAGGAGAACGTCTACGCCCAGCAGGTCCAGCTGCGCTTCCAGCCCCCCCAGCGGCTGGAAGCGCCCGCGGGCTGGTGGGCGCGCCCGCTGGACCTCGCGCTGCGCGCCTCGCGTTCCCTGCGCCCGACGCTGAACTTCAACGGCTCGTTCAGCGACAACCATTCGCCGTCGGTGCGCCAGACCGGCGACCCGCCCGGGATCAGCAACATCCAGAACAGCGGCGACTGGACCGTGCGCCTGTCGCTGCCGATCGACGGCCTGGTCAACCGGCTGGTCCCGCGCCGGTCCACCCTCTCGCGCGACGAGCAGGGCGCCCGCCTGCGGCAGCAGGCCGAACAGGCGCGGCGCCAGCAGGGCGGCGGCGGGACGGGCGGCCCCGCCGCGACCGGCGAGCCGGCCGGGACGGAAGAACCGGGTGCCGTCGGCGTCTCCAGCGCGACGCCGGTCCGCGACCCGCGCCTCGACGACCCGAACCTGACGGACGAGGAGCGCCGGGCGATCGAGGAGGAGGCGCTGCTGCGCCGGGCCGAGGATGAGGCGCGGGACGAGCAGGAACGCCGCGAGCGGCGCGAGCGGGAGCGGACCCTCGCCGCCCCGGCCCTCGCCGATTCGGCAACGGTCGCGGCCGCCGCCGCCGCCGACACCGCCGCCGCCGCACCCGCGCCGGGACGGCGCTGGCGGGTGCCGAACCCCCTGCCCGGGTTCCTGGAGGTCCTGCGGGAGACCCAGCCGGTCCAGGTCAACTACTCGCGCAAGAAGCAGGCGAGCTACGGCCGCTTCACCGGCAACGCGCCGTTCTGGTACCGCGTCGGCTTCTACAACGACTACGCGGCCGCCGAATCGCTCTACGTCAGCCACGGCCTCAGCGACCAGACCGCGCTCACGATGTCGACCAGCACGAAGCTGGGACGCATGGCCTCGCTCGACGTGAACTACTCGCGCACCGTCAGCGAGGCCGAGCAGGCGGGTCTGGTGACGGAATCCTACAACCGCGACTGGCCGGACCTGCGCTTCTCCCTGACGGGGCTCGAGCGGCTCGGCCTGCTCGGCGGCGGCGGCACCGACGGCCTGCTGCGGTCGGCCAACCTGCAGGTCAACTACAAGTTCACCCGCAACGTCCCGAACATCACGGCGACCCAGTACAACCCGCGCGAATCCAGCCAGATCACGCCGCGCCTGAACTTCACCTTCCAGAACGGCATGTCGGCCAGTCTGAACGTCGGCAGCAGCGTGGACCGGTCCGAGCAGACCGGCAGCCTGAGCTCGACCGGCCGCTTCAACGTCAACGTGCAGCTGCGGCACCAGTTCCGCGCCGAGAAGCTGCTGTCGCGGCTCGGCCTCTACAAGCCCGGCGCCCAGCCGAACATCAACATGGACATCGACATCAGCATGTCCCGCGACACCACGGAACGCTGGTTCGCCGGCTCGGACCGCGCGGGCGAGCCCGACCAGAGCACCGGCACCTCCCGGTGGAGCTTCAACCCCCGCTTCAGCTACCAGCTCAGCCGCAACCTGTCGGGGGCGTTGCGGTTCATCTACTCGCGGGACACGGTCAAGGAGACCGACCTGGTGACGCAGCGCTTCGGGCTGGGACTGGAGGCGACCTTTGTCTTCTAGGAACGTGTCTTCTAGAAACGTGTCTTCCCGCGACACCGGGCGCCCGCGGCGCTCGCCGCCGGCCGTCGCGCTGTTCCTGGCCGCGGCGGCGCTGGCCGCGGCCTGGGGCGGCGCGGCCGGCGCCGCCGAGTTCGACGGCGCGCGGGCGATGTCCTGGCTGGAGCGCCAGTGCGCCTTGGGGCCGCGCATCCCCGGTTCGCCCGGCCACGCCGCCCTGGAGGCGGCGATCCTCGAACACGCCCGCTCCCTGGGGCTGACCGCCCACCGCCTGCCCTTCGACCGGCCCCATCCCTACGCCCGGGAGACGCTGCGCCTGACGAACCTGGTGATCC
The DNA here is from genome assembly GCA_030654305.1 of bacterium. Taxonomy (NCBI): domain Bacteria; species bacterium. Next base: position 31,727 of record JAURXS010000329.1, read on the forward strand.
TGGCGGGCCGGGGCAGCGGCCCCCGCCTCTGGATCGGCGCGCACTACGACAGCCGGCCGACCTGCGACCGCGACCCCGACCCCGCGCGCGCGGCCCGGCCGCTGACCGGAGCCAACGACGGCGCCAGCGGCACCGCGGTCCTGCTACACCTGGCCGAGCTGATGGCGGCCGAACCGCCGCCGCGGCCCGTGGCGCTGATCTTCTTCGACGGCGAGGACCTCGGCCGCGCCGGGGACCTCGACGGCTACTGCCTGGGCTCGCGCCGGCTGGCCGAGCACTGGAACGACTTCGGCGCGCCCCTCGCCGGCCCGCCGCCGCGGGGGCTGATCCTGCTGGACATGGTCGGCGACCGCGACCTCGCGATCCCGCAGGAGGGCTACGGCCTGGCGCTGGCCGGGGAGTGGACCCGGACCGTCTTCGCGCGGGCGGAGGCGCTGGGGCTGTCGGCCTTCGTGCCGGAGCCGGGGCCGGCGGTCTTCGACGACCACGTGCCGTTCCTGCATCGCGGCCTGCCCGCCGTCGACCTCATCGACTTCGACTACCCGGCCTGGCACACCGCCGCCGACGTGCCGGCGGCCTGCTCGGCCGCCAGCCTGGAGCAGGTGGGGGCCCTGGTCTGGGACCTGATCCGGCACCCGCCCGACTGAGCTGCCCGACCCCGGATCCCGGAGCCGGTTTTTCCTTGCCGCGGGGCCCAGCCCGGGTGTATATTGGCCCCACTTCAGGAGTGTGCCGACCCGGCACGGTTTTTGGAGTGGGCGCAAGTCCACTTCTTTTCATGTACGGCCCCCCGCACGGGGGTCGACGGCGGGAGGCGGCGGCGTGGACCGTTACGAGCT
>JAURXS010000330.1 GCA_030654305.1 bacterium
TCGGCCTGTCGCTGAGCCAGGCGCGGAACGAGATCGATCAGCGGCTAAGCATGTAGACGCCGGCGGGGGACCGGCTTCGGACGCGGGTTCGATTCCCGCCGCCTCCACCACCTCCGCTCGCGACCCCGCAGCTTCCGGGCTGCGGGGTTCGTTTTTCACAGGATTGCCCCCCGGCCGCCCGCGCGTTACATTCCCGCGCGGACGCCCGACGGTCGTCCCCGCGCCCCGCACCGCGACCACGATCAAGGAGACCGCCATGCCTTTGGTACCGATGAGAGTGCTGCTGGACCACGCCGCCGAGCACGGCTACGGCGTCGGCGCCTTCAACGTGAACAACATGGAGCAGATCCAGTCGATCATGCAGGCGGCCGCGGAGACCAACTCGCCGGTCATCGTGCAGGCCTCGCGCGGGGCGCGCTCCTACTCGCAGGACAACTACCTGCGCCACCTGATGCTGGCCGCGGCCGAGCTGCACCCGCACCTGCCCATCGCCATGCACCAGGACCACGGCAACAGCCCGGCCACCTGCTTCTCCGCCATCGAGCAGGGCTTCACCTCGGTGATGATGGACGGCTCGCTGCTGGAGGACGGCAAGACGCCGGCCACCTACGAGCAGAACGTGAAAGTCACGCGCGAGGTCGTGGCGAAGGCGCACGCCCTGGGCGTCACGGTCGAGGCCGAGATCGGCTGCCTCGGCGGCATCGAGGACGGGCACGGCGCCGGGCTGACCGGCGACGCGGCCCTGGCCCACCTGACGGACCCGGCCGAGGCCGAGCGCTTCGCCGCCGAGACCGGCTGCGACGCCCTGGCCGTGGCCATCGGCACCAGCCACGGCGCCTACAAGTTCACGAAGAAGCCGGGCGGCGACGTGCTGAAGATGAACCTGATCGAGGAGATCCACCGCCGCCTACCGAACACCCACCTGGTGATGCACGGCAGCAGCTCGGTGCCGCAGGAGCTGGTGGAGCTCATCAACCGCTACGGCGGGAAGATGCCCGAGACCTACGGGGTGCCCGTCGAGGCGATCCAGCGCGGCATCCGCCACGGCGTGCGCAAGATCAACGTCGACACCGACAACCGCCTGGCCATCACCGGCGCCATCCGCAAGGTGTTCGCCGAGCATCCCGAGAAGTTCGACCCCCGCGACTACCTCAAGCCGTCGCGCGACGCGATGGCCGCGGTGGTCAGGGACCGCATGATCGCCTTCGGGCAGGCCGGCTGGGGCGACAAGGTGCCGGCGACGACCCTCGACGAGATGAAGGCGCGCTACCGCTAGGGAGAGGCCCGGGATGCACGGATCGCTGGTCGACCGGCTGCGCGTCGAACTGGACGCGCTGCGGGAGCAGGGGCTCTTCAAAGAGGAGCGCGTGCTGCAGGGGCCGCAGGGTGCCGAGATCCTGGTCGGCGGCCGCCGCGTGCTGAATTTCTGCGCCAACAACTACCTGGGGCTGGCCTCGGACCCGCGCGTGGTCGAGGCCTCGCGCCGCGCGCTGGACCGCTGGGCCTACGGCCTCAGCTCGGTGCGTTTCATCTGCGGCACCACCGAGCTGCACCGCGAGCTGGAGCGGGAGCTGGCCGCCTTCCTCGGCCTGGAGGACTGCCTGCTCTACGCCGCCTGCTTCGACGCCAACGGCGGCGTGTTCGAGCCGCTGCTGGACGCCGACGCCGCGCTGATCACCGACCAGCTCAACCACGCCTCGATCATCGACGGGGTGCGCCTCTGCAAGGCCCGCCGCTCCATCTACCGCCACGCCGACATGGACGACCTCGCCCGCCGCCTCGAGGAGGCGGCCGACGCGCGCCTGCGCATGATCGTCACCGACGGCGTGTTCTCGATGGACGGCGACTACGCCCGCCTGCCGGAGATCTGCGACCTGGCCGAACGGCACGACGCGCTGGTCCTGGTCGACGAGAGCCACGCCACCGGCTTCACCGGCCCCACGGGCCGCGGCACCCACGAGAAGCTCGGCGTGATGGGCCGCGTCGACCTGATCACCACCACCCTGGGCAAGGCGCTCGGCGGCGGCCTGGGCGGCTGCACCGCCGGCCCCGCCGAAGTCGTCGCCTGGCTGCGGCAGAAGTCGCGCCCCTACCTGTTCAGCAACTCCCTGCCGCCGGTCGTCTGCGGCGCCACGCTCGAGGTGCTGCGGATCCTGCGCGAGGACCCGGCGCCGCTGCGGACCCTCGACGCCAACCAGCGCCGCCTGCGCGCGGGTCTGCGCGAGCTGGGCTTCGACGTCGACCCCGGCGAGCACCCCATCGTGCCGGTCCACTTCCGCCGCCACGGGAACGACGCGCTGATGGCCCAGGGCGTCGCCCGCGACCTGCTCGACGAGGGCATCTACTGCATCGGCTTCGGCTTCCCGGTGGTGCCGAAGGGGCAGGCGCGCATCCGGCTGCAGGCTTCGGCCGCCCACACGCCCGACCACGTCGAGCGCTGCCTGGAGGCCTTCGGCAAGGTCGGTCGCCGGCACGGCGCGATCTGAAGACGGGGGCGGGGAGGGCCCCGGACGGCGCGAATCGCTAAAAAAGCGCAAATCCGCTTGCCAAAGTCCGGATTCCGCCTATATTCCGCGCGTCGACGCCCGCCCCCTGCCGGGGCGGGCGTCGTCCTTGAGGGCAGGGCCCCCCGCGGTCCGCGAAGCGCGGCGGCGGCCCCCCACCACTCCAACGAGACGGCCCCCCGGCGGGGGCCCCGGCGGTCGCCATGAGCAGAGACATCACGAAGCTGCGCAACATCGGCATCAGCGCCCACATCGATTCGGGCAAGACGACGCTGACCGAGCGCATCCTCTACTACACCGGGCGCATCCACACCGTGCACGAGGTGCGCGGCAAGGACGGCGTCGGGGCCACCATGGACTCGATGGAGCTGGAGCGCGAGCGCGGCATCACCATCGCCTCGGCGGCCACCTACTGCGAGTGGGACGGCCACCCGATCAACATCATCGACACGCCGGGCCACGTCGACTTCACCATCGAGGTGGAGCGGGCGCTGCGCGTCCTGGACGGCGCGGTGCTGGTGCTCTGCGCGGTGGCGGGCGTCCAGTCGCAGTCGATGACCGTGGATCGCCAGATGCGCCGCTACAAGGTGCCCCGCCTGGCCTTCGTCAACAAGTGCGACCGCTCGGGCGCCAACCCGGCGCGCGTCACCGAGCAGCTGCGCGAGAAGCTGCGCCACAACGCGGCCATGATGCAGATCCCCCTGGGTCTCGAGCACGAGCACGAGGGCGTGGTCGACCTAGTGCGCATGAAGGCCTGCCGCTTCACCGGCGAGCTGGGCGACGACCTGGTCTGGGAGGAGATCCCCGCGGCCCTGCAGCTCGAGGCCGAGGCCCGCCGCGAGGAGCTGCTCGACGCGGCCAGCATGTTCAGCGACGAACTGACCGAGGCCATCTTCGCCGGCGCGGTCACCGAGGAGCTGATCCACGAGGCGGTGCGGCGCGGCACCGTGGCGCGGGAGCTGACGCCGGTCTTCATGGGCAGCGCCTACAAGAACAAGGGCGTGCAGCTGCTGCTCGACGCCGTGGTGCGCTACCTGCCCGACCCCACCGAGGTCCAGAACGAGGCCCTGCGGCTCAACGCCGAGGGCGAGCCGGAGAACTTCGTCCTGTCCAACAGCGACGACGACCACGTCGTGGCCCTCGCCTTCAAGCTCGAGGACGGCGCCTACGGCCAGCTGACCTACATCCGCCTCTACCAGGGGACCCTGGGCAAGGGCGACACGATTCACAACACCCGCACCGGCAAGCGGGTGAAGGTGGGCCGCCTGGTGCGGCTGCACGCCAGCCAGATGGAGGACATCCTCAAGGCCTACGCCGGCGACATCGTCGCCCTGTTCGGCGTCGAGTGCGCGTCGGGCGACACCTTCACCGGCGGGGAGACCGTCTCGGTTTCGAACTTCCACGTGCCCGAGCCGGTGATCACGCTGGCCATCGTGCCGACGGACAACAAGTCCCAGGCGAACCTGGCCAAGGCGCTCGCCCGCTTCACCAAGGAGGACCCCACCTTCCGGACGCGGACGGACGACGAGACCGGCGACACCCTCATCATGGGCATGGGCGAGCTGCATCTCGAGGTGTACCTCGAGCGCATCCGCCGCGAGTACAAGGCGGAGGTGACCGCCGGGCAGCCGAAGGTCTCCTTCCGCGAGGCGATCACCCAGCGCGTGAACTTCGACTACACCCACCGCAAGCAGACCGGCGGCTCGGGCCAGTACGGGCGCATCTGCGGCTACTTCGAGCCCAACGAGTCGGGCGAGTTCAAGTTCGAGAACAAGGTGATCGGCGGCACGGTGCCCACCGAGTACATCCCGGCCGTCGAGAAGGGCTTCCGCTCGATGCTCGATAAAGGCGCCTACATCGGGTACCCTGTGCAGGGCCTGACCGTGGTGCTCGAGGACGGCAACTCGCACGCCGTCGACTCGTCGGACCAGGCCTTCCAGGCGGCGGCGCGCGGCGCCTTCCGCCACCACTACAAGGAGGGCCGGCCCGTGGCCCTCGAGCCGCTGATGCTGGTCTCGGTGGAGGGTCCGACCGAGTTCCAGGGCGAGATCCTCGGCACGGTCATGCAGCGCCGGGGCATCATCATGGGCTCGACCGAGGACAGCGGCTTCGTGCGCGTCGACGCCCACGTGCCCCTGTCCGAGATGTTCGGCTACGCGACCGTGATCCGTTCTAGCACGCAGGGGAAGGCCGAGTACTCGATGGAGTTCGCCCGCTACTCGCCGGCGCCCGCCGAGGTGGCCGAACGCCTGGCCAAGGCCCACGCCGAGAAGGTCGCGGCGGGGAACAAGTAGGAGAGGAACGACGATGCCCACCAAGGACATTCGCTTCCGCAGCCCGCTGCGGGTCTTCGAGAAGGCCACCGACGGCGGCCTCGGCCGCGGCCACCTGGGCGTGGTGCTGTCCCGCCGCGGCGTCGGCAAGACCGCGCTGCTGGTCGGCATGGCGGTCGACGCGCTGCTGCAGGGCCGCAAGGTGCTGCACATCTCCACCGAGGAGTCGATCGAGAAGCTGCGCGCCTTCTACTTCGAGATCTTCCAGCACATCTGCGAGAACCAGAAGCTGGAGAACCGGCTCGAGCTGCGGCTGGACCTCGAACGCAACCGCCACATCCTGGTCTACAACCGCGACTCCTTCTCCCTGGAGAAGCTGCGCGGGACGGCCGAGTTCCTGCGCGACGCCGCCCACTTCGAGCCCGACATGGTGATCATGGACGGCACGCCGCGCTTCGAGCACTGCGAGGACTGGGAGATCGACGGCGTGCTGGCGCTGGCCCGCGACTGGAACACCGAGATCTGGACCTCGTCGCTCACCCACCGCGAGGGCCAGGCGTGCGACGCGCGCGGCATCCCCCTGTCGGTGGCCCGTTTCGACGACCGCCTGAGCCTGATCGTCGCGCTCGAGTCCGTCGCCGACCACGTGCGGGTGCGCATCCTGAAATCGCACGACCGCCCCGTGGCACCGGACATCAACATGGAACTGGACCCCCGGACCCTGCTGCTGCGCTGGCGCTGACCGGTGCGGCGCCCGGCCCGGCCGGGAGGCCCGGCATGACCGACGTCGCCGACAACCTGCTGCGCGTCCGTGACCGCCTGGCGGCCGCCTGCGCCCTTTCGGGCCGGGCGGCCGCGTCCGTCCGGCTGGTCGCCGTGAGCAAGCGGGTCCCGCTGGAACTGGTGGCCGCCGCCGTGGCCTGCGGGCAGACGGACCTCGGCGAGAACCGCATCCAGGACGCGTTGCCGCGCCAGGACGAACTCGCGGCGCGGTTGGGGCCCGCCGCCGCCCAGTGCCTGCACTGGCACTTCATCGGGCCCCTGCAGGCCAACAAGGTGCGCAAGGCGGTCGGCCGCTTCGCGCTGATCCACGCCGTGGACCCGCCGTCGCTCGCGGAGCGGATCTCGCAGGTGGCGCTTGAGCGGGGCCTGCGCCAGCCGGTCCTGCTGGAGGTCAACGCGGCCCGCGAACCGGGCAAGTTCGGGCTCGACCCGGACGCGGCCGTCGCGGCGGCGGTCGCCGCCGCCGCACTACCGGGACTGGACCTGCGCGGGATGATGGCCATGGCCCGCCAGGATGCGCCGCCGGCCGAGCTGGGCGCGACCTTCGCCCTCGTGCGGCGCCTCGTCGAGGCGGCCCGCGCGGCCACCGGCCTGGCGCTGCCCGAGCTGAGCCTGGG
>JAURXS010000331.1 GCA_030654305.1 bacterium
TGACCGCGCTCTGGACGCCGTAGGACATCAGCGTGAACAGGAAGGCCAGCGACGCCTCGATCATGCCGATCACGCCGTAGCCCACGTCCTGCAGGACGTGGGCGTAGAACGGCAGCAGGAAGAAGCTGATCATCTTCCCGGTGACGGCCGCCAGGGTGTAGACCCAGGCGTGCTTGAAGGTGGAGCGGGTCGTCGTCATGCGGCTCCGAGCGGTGCGAGGTCGCGCCCGGGCGGGGCGTCGCGCAGGAACTGGCCGTGCCAGACCACCGTCGTGTAGACCTGGGCCAGGGCGTGGAAGTGCCAGTCGGCGCCGCGGGCCAGCTCGGCGCGCAGGACGTCGACGCCGGCCTGGTCGAACCAGTCGCAGCCGGTGGCGCGCACGTCGGACAGCACCCCGTCGAACTCGCGGCGGAACTCCCGGTTGCGGCGCAGCCAGGCGGGGCGGTCGTTGTAGGCGTGGCGGTCGCGGACGTTGATCAGGCCGCGGGTCAGCCGGCGCACCCGCCGGTTCAGCTGCAGCAGGCGCCGGCGGCGCTCGACCGTGCGTCGCACGGCCTCCGGCGAGGCGAACAGGTCGTGGCCGGTGCGGCTCCAGGGCACGCGCGCCAGCGCGGTCAGTCGCGTGCGGTAGAGGTCGAGGTACAGCTCGTTCTCGAACTTCGCGCGCAGCGGCAGCCGCAGCCAGAAGTCGAAGAGGTCCTCGTCCACGAACGGCAGCAGGTCGTGGAAGAAGAACTTGTGCACGTCCACCGAGGCCTGCATGCGGCGGCCGAGGTTGAAGTGCATGTGCAGCATCTTCTGGTCGCCGAACAGCGGCGCGTGGCGCCAGTCGGCGAACGCGTCCCAGACCTGCTCGCGGGCCAGCCGGCGCAGCTCCTCGGCGGCGTCCGGCCGCATGATCGCGGCGAAGCCGGCGCTGCCCGAGGCGACGCCCGAGAAGTCCAGCACGCGGCGGCGCAGCTCATCCTCGTCCGTGATCGTCCGCAGGTCGTCCTCGCCGCAGAAGTGCCCGGTGCCGATGGACAGGTACGGGCCCAGGATCCCGTTGCAGAAGGGGACCGGACCGTCGCCGAGGGCCTCGCTGATGCCGATCAGCGTGGCGTTGCGCAGGTTCATCTGCCCGTCGTTGAGCCACACCGCGCGGCGCGCGTGGCGGCCCGCCCAGGCGGGGTCGATCTCGATCAGGCGGTGGCGGTCGCGCAGGCCCAGGACCTCGGCGGTCCGGCGCGCGATCGCGACCTCGCTGCAGTCGGGCTGACCGTGGGTGAACAGGTCCAGGCCGGCCCGGTCCTTCACCTGGTGCAGCAGCATCCGGGAGTCCAGGCCGCCGGACAGGGCGACCACGAGGCGCCCGTCGTAGCCCGCGGGCAGGCGTTTGGCCGAGGCGCGGGCGTACAGGGCCTCGGCCTCGTCGAGCACGTCGTCGCGGGGGCGGCCCTCTTCGGGGCGGGGCTCCGCGCGCCAGCGCCGCGTGACCGTCACGCCGCGGCCGTCCCAGACGACGCGCTCGGCCGGACCGAGCATGGTCACGCCCTGCAGCAGCGTGGCGCGCCCGTAGGGGCACTCCTTGGCCAGGAAGGTGGCCGCCGAAGCGGTGTCGACGCGGCGCGGCAGGCCGTGCCAGGCCAGGAAGGCCTTCAGCTCGGGGCCGAAGAGGAACACCTCGGCGTCGGCGTACCAGTAGAGGTGGGCGAAGCCGAGCTTGTCGTTCAGCAGCTGGACGCGCCCGTCGCGGCGGTCGGCGACCACGAGGTTGAAGTGGCCGCCGACGCGGTCGATGAAGTCGTCGCCGTCGGCGAGGTAGAGGTCGAGCAGGCGGCGCGCGAGGCCGGGCGTGTCGTCGGACAGCGGGACGCCGTCGATCGTGATGGCCGTGCCGTCGACCAGCAGCAGCGCCTGCGGGGTCTCGGCCAGGCGGTCCGCCTCGCGGAACCAGGGGCTGGTCGAGGTCGCGCCCAGGGCGCGCGGGCCGTCCCGGCGCAGCAGGGTGCGGTACCAGTCGCGGTGCCGCAGCAGGTCCAGCATGGCGTCGGCGACGGGCGCCGGGTCGCGGTCGGGCCGCGCGGCGACGGCCCCGAAGATCCCTGGCATATGGGTGACGGCTCCTTCCGGGTCGGTCCGCGGGACGGCACGCAGGATAGCACAGCGGGCGCGGGGCGCCAGGAAGGAAAGACCGAGCCGCCACCTACCCTTGCCCGTCGCCTATTGGCGGGTTATCGTGCGTCGGAGCCCGAACTGGAGGGGGAACCGCGATGTCGAGCCAGCCGTCCCGCGACCTGCAGACGTTCCCGAACCCCCAGCCGGGCCGGGACTACGAGATCGTCTTCGACTGCCCCGAGTTCACCTGCCTGTGCCCGCTGACCGGCCAGCCCGACTTCGCCCACCTGCGGATCCGCTACGTGCCGGACGCCCTCTGCGTCGAGTTGAAGTCCCTGAAGCTCTACCTCTGGTCCTACCGCAACGAGGGCGCCTTCCACGAGAAGGTCACCAACGCCATCGCCGACGACCTGGTCGCCCTGCTAAAGCCCCGCTATCTGGAGATCGACGCCAAGTGGTTCGTGCGCGGCGGCATCACCACCTACGTGCGCGCCGAGCACCGCTCCCCCGCCTGGACCGGCAGCATCCCGGAGGCCCGCGCGTCCTGGTGAGGGGCGCGAAGCGGCGTCAGTTCACCGGGCCGAGGTAGCGGTAGATGGCGATCCAGTGGCTGGCGCTGCCCGCGAGCACGAACAGGTGCCAGATCGCGTGGTGGTAGGGCAGCTTCTTCCAGAGGTAGAAGGCCGTGCCGCCCGTGTAGAAGAGGCCGCCGACGAGGAGCCAGACCAACCCGCCGGCGGGCACGGTCGCCAGCATCGGCTTCAAGGTGATCACCGCGAGCCAGCCCATCCCGACGTACAGCAGGGTCGAGACGACGCGGAAGCGGCCGGCGTGCATCGACTTGAAGACCACGCCGACGACCGCCAACCCCCAGATGACCCCGAACATGCTCCAGCCCCAGCCGCCGCGCAGGCTCACCAGCAGGAACGGCGTGTAGGTGCCGGCGATCAGCAGGTAGATGGCGGCGTGGTCGAGCGAGCGGAAGACGCGCTTGGCGCGCCGGGGGATCATGGCGTGATAGAGGCAGGAGACCGTGTACAGCAGCACCAGGGTCGCGCCGAAGACGGCGAAGCTGACCATGCGCCAGGGGTCGCCCGACGCGTTGGCGCGCACGGCCAGCAACACCAGACCCACGGCGGCCAGCGCGGCGCCGACGCCGTGGGTGACGCTGTTGGCGATCTCCTCGCCGCGGGTGTAGTGGTGGCGCGGCTGCGGCGACTCGCTGAGCATGTCGGCTCCTGGCGTGACCACCGCCGATCGTCGGGACCGGCGGTGACGAAATTCACAACTCACTTCCGGTATGCAAGATACGCCATTCCGGGGCGACGGCAACCTCGACTCTGATTATGTTTTATCAACACTATTCCGATCCCGGGGAAGGCGTGCTAGGATCCGGGTCGCCGATCCTCGACGCCATGATCACGACCCTCATCCGCGGGAGTTCGTCATGAAGATCCTCGCCTGGTTCCTGGTTGGCAGCCTGACGTTGCTGGTCGCCTGTTCGGGCGACGATCCGGCCGCGCCCGACACGGCCACCCCCGAGGAGATCGAGCAGATCCTCGAGGACGCGGGCCTGCTCGCGCCGCTGGCCGAGGAACAGGACGAGATCAGCGACACCTGGAACGAAGAGGACGGCGGCTACCGCTACACCTACGAGGTCCACGACGTCGTGGACAACATCGAGAGCATCGCGTTCCTGGGGCTCAACGACGACGTCATCTGGCCCGGCAGCCTGATCCGCGGCAACCAGGCCCACCAGTTCGTCTACGTGCCGGTCACCGTGGCCCGCGCGCCCATCACCCTGTCGGCCTCCCTCGAAGGCTCCTCGACCCCCGGCGAGCTCAGCCGCGTCATCGCCGACCCGCGCCTGTCCACGGTGCGCCAGGGCATCTCCGACCTGCTGGAAACGGCCGTCGGCGAGGACACCCACGTCCCGGCGCGCGTCGAGTTCACGATGGACCAGGTCCACAGCGAGTCGCAGATGAACCTCTTTGTGGGCGCGGACATCTCCTACGGGGCCGGCTCGCTGAGCACCGCCTTCGACTGGGACACCGGCTCGACCACCAACAAGATCATGGCCAAGTACATGCAGATCTACTACACGATCGACATGGACACGCCGTCC
>JAURXS010000332.1 GCA_030654305.1 bacterium
CCACCACCAGCGGCGGCGAGGCGCCGTCGTGGCGCAGCACGACCGGCGCCGCGGGCAACCTGCCCTCGCAGGACGGGCACAGGGCCGCGGGGTCGCACCAGCGGATCCCCGCGCGCCGTCGGACCGCGGCGGGGACGTCGCCCACCGCGAGCCCGCAGAGCGCGCAGCGCGACGGCCAGAGAGCCTCGAGGATCGCCCGCGCGCCGACGCCGGGCAGGTCGGCCGGCGCGATCACCGCGGCAGTTCCAGCGCGGTGGCCATCGCAGCGCGGTCGGGCGCCCGCCCGAACCACCAGGCGAACGCCAGCGCGCCCTGCTCGAGCAGCACGCGACGCCCGTCCAGCCGCCGCGCGATGTCGATCCCCGCGCCGGCGGCGGCGGCCACCGCGTCCGGTTCCGGGCCGCCCCGACCGTAGTTGAGTGCGAGCCACAGCCCGAGCGGCACGTCGGGCGGCGGGGTCAGGACGGCGGCGAGATCGGCGCCGGGCGGCGTCGCGTCCACCACGACCGCCCCGGGATGAAGGCCCAGCGCGGACAGCGGACGGCCCGGCGGCGGCACCTCGATCCGGGCGGCCGCGGACGCCGCCAGCGTCCCGCACCAGCGGCGCAGACCGGCGGCGGTCCTCGCCGAGCGCGTCATGAGCCGCACCCGTCGGGCGCCGGCCCGCAGGCAGGCCAGAGCCGCCGCCCTGCCCGCCCCCCCGGCGCCGACGACGACCGCGTCACGGACCGGGAAGTCGAGACCGGCCAGCAAGGCCGCGATGCCGCCGAGGTCGGTGTTGTGCCCTTCCCAGCCGCCGGCGCGCCGGCGCACGGTGTTCACGGCGGCGACGGCGGCGGCGTCGGCGGTCAGCCGCGCGCACAGCGCCGCCGCCGCCGCCTTGTGCGGCGTCGTCACGTTCCAGCCCCGCAGGCCGAGGTCGCGATCCCGTTCGAAAAGCGCGGCCAGCTCGCGCGGGCCGGCTTCGACGGCCAGGTAGTCGAAGGCGAGGCCGGCGGCCCGCAGCGCCGCCCCCTGGAAGCGGGGCGAGAGGGAATGCCCGACCGGATCACCCACCACCGCGTAGAAGGGCCGCGGCGGCGTCCAGGGACGGCCGTCGCGACGCCACGACGCGCCGTCGGGCGCGAGCCGCAGGATCCCGCCCTCAGTCCCGTCCACGACGCCCGCTCCGACTCACATGGATCAGCAGCGCCAGGCCCGCCATCGCCAGCGCGGCGCTGATGGCCTGGCTCACGGTCACCCCGGCGACGACGGCGCCGGGCTCGTAGGCGCGCAGGAGGTCCTCAAGCGCGCGCGCGATCCCGTACAGCAGCAGGAAGCGGGCGAACACGACGCCGTCGCGGAAGGGGCGGCGGTCGCCGAGCACCAGCAGGCCCCAGACGAGGAACCCGGCCGCCGAGGCGTACAGCTGCGTGGGGTGCAGCGGCGCGCCGTGCGAGACGGCGCCGGCCTCGCAGGTCGGCGGGAAGACGACGCCCAGCGCCGAGTCCGTGGCCCGCCCGTAGCAGCAGCCGTTCAGGAAGCAGCCGATGCGCGTCAGGCCGATGCCCAGGACGACCTGGGGGGCCAGGGCGTCCGCGACCCGCAGGAACGGCAGCCGGCGGCGACGGCAGCTCCACAGGACTGCGGCGGTCGCCAACAGGATGCCGCCGTAGAGGGTCAGGCCGCCTTCCCAGATGAAGAACACGCGGTACCAGGGGCGGAAGTCGCCGAGATGGGTCAGGACGAAGAACAGCCGCACGCCCACCAGCGACGAGATCATCACCGTGAAGCACAGGTCCATGATCGTGTCGCGGTCGAAGCCGCGCGCCTGCCCGCGCCGCACGCTCAGCCAGATGCCGACCAGGAAGCTGAGCGCCAGCAGCAGGCCGTAGCTCTTGACGATGCCGAACAGTTGCGGGTGCATGCGTACCGTCCTCTAGGTTTCGAAGCTGCGGGAACCGACGTTGGTCAGCAGGCCCAGCATGATCGCCGACGTCAGCATGTTCGAGCCCCCGTAGCTCATCACCGGCAGGGGCAGGCCCGTGACCGGCATCAGGCCCGTGGTGATGCAGATGTTGACCGCGACGTGGAAGGTGAAGTAGGTGACCACGCCGACCGCCAGCAGCGAGGAGAAGGGCCGCCGCGCCTCCAGGGCGATCTGCAGGCCCCGCAGGATGATCACGAGGTACAGCCCCACCAGCAGCATCGCGCCGATGAAGCCCAACTCCTCGCCCACCACCGAGAAGATGAAGTCGGTGTGCCGCTCCGGCAGGAAGGCCAGGCCCTTCTGCGTGCCCTGCAGGTAGGACGTCCCGAACAGGCCGCCCGAGCCGATGGCCACCTTCGACTGGATCGCCTGGTAGCCGGAGCCGAACTGGTCCCGCGCCGGGTCGAAGAAGGTGAGGATGCGCTCCTGCTGGTAGGTGTGCAGTCCTTCCCAGAAGAACGTCGTGACCAGGCCGGTGACGATGTTGGCCGCCATCAGCCCCAGGTTCTCCAGGAGCCGGAAGCGGGCCCTGGTCAGGGCCGCCAGCAGCACGAGCAGGTAGAGGCCCCACGGCCACGGCGAGCCCGCCACCGTCTCGGCGTAGAAGCTGAACACGGCGCTGAGCAGCGGCGAGGCCAGGCTCAGCAGCAGGACCCAGGACAGGCCGTACCAGAACACCGCCACGATCCAGATCGCGGCGAACACGAGGCTGGTGCCCAGGTCGGGCTCGCGCATGACCAGCAGCAGCGGCAGCCCCGTCAGCAGCAGGGACAACAACACCGGCACCAGGCGTTTCTCCTGGGCGTGGAAGGCGGCCAGCAGGCGCGCCAGGATCAGGATGACGGCGATCTTCGCCGGCTCCGACGGCTGCAGACGCATGGGCCCCAGGTCGAACCAGCGACGGGCCCCCTGGACCACGGGCGCCGCCACCAGCACGATCGCCAGCAGCAACACGCAGAGCAGGTAGAAGACGGGCGTCCCCTGCTCGATCCAGGGCAGCGGCAGGTTGCGCACCGTCAGCAGCACGCTCCAGCCGATGACCACCCAGACCACCTGCCGCCAGAAGATCGACTTCGGCACGCCGGGGTCCATGATTTCGTAGGGGCCGTGGATGCCCTCGGTCACGCTCCAGAGCGTGGCCAAGCTGAACAGGCAGAGGCCCGCGTAGGCCGCGGGGATGACCCAGGCGCCCTCGCCGGGATTGCGGGGCCACGTGAGCTTCACGGCGCAACCACCTCCGGGGACTCCTTTTGCGCGAAGTAGGCGTTCAGCCAGCGGCCGGCCACCGGCGCGGCGACGGCACCGCCGTGCCCGCCGTTCTCCAGGATGACCACCACCGCGACCTCCGGCAGGATCGCCGGCGCGAAGCAGACGAACCAGGCGTGGTCCTCGCCGTGGGGGTTCTCGGCCGTGCCGGTCTTGCCCGCGACCTCGATCGACCGGACGCGGGCGCGCGTGCCGGTCCCCACGTCCACCACCTGCCGCATCGTGCGGCGGACCCAGTCCAGGTGCGCCGCGCCGATCGGCAACGCGCGCAGCCCGGGCGACGACGTCGGCGCGGGATCCCGCACGAAGACCGGGCGCAGGTCGGCCAGGCCGGTCGCGACGCGGCCCGTCAGCACGGCCATCTGCAGGGGCGTGACCAGCAGCTCGCCCTGCCCGATGGCGTTGTTCAGCATCACGCCGCGCGACCAGCCGCGCGACCCGAATTTCTTGTCGTACCACGCCGTGTCGGGGACGTTCCCGGAGGCTTCGCCCCGGAAGGGGCTGCCGGTCGAAGCGCCGAGGCCCAGCATGCGGGCGGTGACGGCCAGCTGGTCGATGTTCAGGCGCAGGCCGAGCTGGTAGTAGAAGACGTCGCAGGAGTGGATCAGGGCCGAAGTGTGGTCGACCCCGCCGTGACCCTCGCGCTTCCAGCAGCGGAACGAGCGGTTGCCGAACTGGTAGGAACCGCCGCAGGGCGCGAACGACGTCGCGGGGTTGGCCACCCCGTTCTGCAGGGCCGTCAGCGAGGTGACGATCTTGTAGGGGGAGCCGGGCGGGTACGTCGCCTGCGTCAGCCGGTTCAGGAAGGGGTGGCCCGGGTCGGACTGCAGGGCCTGCCAGTCCTTGGTCGAGATGCGGGCGGTGAACACGTTCGGGTCGTAGCTGGGCGCGCTGACCGCCGCCAGCACCTCCCCGCTCGGCAGCGCCAGCACCACGGCGCAGCCGCGGTTCTCCCCCATGGCCGCGCCGAGCGTGTCCTGGAGCGCCTGGGAGAGCGTCAGCACGACATCCTCGCCGGAGCGCACCGGCCGCAGCTCCACCTCGCGGCGGCCGACGACGCGCCCCACCGCGTTGACCTCCTGCAGCGTGTAGCCGGCCTGGCCGCGCAGGCGCTCCTCGTACACGGCCTCGATCCCGTCGCGGCCGATCCAGTCGCCGGGCTTGTAGCCGTCGGGGTCGTCCTCCTCGCCGATCTCGCCCGGCAGGGTCTCGCCCACGTAGCCGATGACGTGCCCGAACAGGGGACCGTCGAGGTACCGCCGCCGCGACCGCGTCTCCACCTTGACCCCGGGCAGCTCGCGCCCGCGCTCCTCGATGACGGCGATCTGCGGCATGGCCGCGTTGGCGACCAGCGTCAGGCGGGGCCGGCCGGCGGCCTGCTCGCCGGCGAGGCGGTCGAGCGTCTCGTAACGCGGCAGGCGGAGCCAGGTCAGCAGCTTGTCCAGCGTCGAGTCGGGCCCGGCCTGGCCCAGGCAGCGGTTGGGGACGGTGATGTCGGCGATGTAGACGTTGTCGGCGAGCAGGCGGCCGTCGCGGTCGAGGATCCGGCCGCGGGGCGCCAGGATGCGCTGGCGCAGCTGGCGGTTCTCCAGGGACTGGCTCTCGTACTCGTCGTGCTTGACGACCTGCATGACCAGCAGGTTGACGACGATCACGCCGAACAACAGCAGGATCGCGGCGCGGAGGATGCGGGCCTGGAGGGCGCGCGTGTGCGGCATCATGCCTCCCGGTCCGCGGGTTCAGTCGTCCCGGTTGAGCAGACCCAGCAGGTCCGCCGCCCGGATCAGGGGGATCGCGACCAGGCCGGTGTACAGGGCCGAGGGCAGCGCCGCGGTGAACAGCGGCTCGAGGAAGGCGCCGCGCCCCGTCCAGCTCAGCACCAGCAGGTGCAGGGCGTCGTGCCCCAGGGCGAGGATCGCCACGGTGGTGCCCTCGACCGCCGGGATGCCGAAGTTGAAGCGGGCCCGGGCGCGGCCGGCGGCGAACCCGGCGAGGGACTTGGACAGCGAACTCAGGCCGAGCCGGTCCGGCGAGGCGGTGTCGATCACCAGGCCCAGCACGAACCCGCCCACCGTCCCGGCGAAGGCGCCCTCGGCCAGGGCCAGGATCGCCACGGCGATCAGCGAGAAATCCGGACCGATGTGCCCGAAGGTCAGCAGGGGCGCCAGCAGCGTGTCCCCCAGCAGGGCCAGCAATCCCAGCAGGGACGTGGTGCGCAGGAAGCGGTTCACGGCCGCACCCCCGCCGCCGCGGCATCGGAGAACGCAGAGTCGGGGGACGCCGTGCCCGCCGCAGCGGAGTCGGGCCTCGCGCCGACGGTGGTCAGCCAGTCGCCACGGCCGACGACGGCGAAGACCACGTCCAGCCGGCTGAACGACGCCAGCGACTTGACGCGGATCTCCTTGAACAGCTGTTCGGGCGGCGACTCGACGGCGACGACCACGCCGACGGGCAGGCCGCGCGGCAGCGCGTCCTGCGGCACCGCCGCCTCGCCCTGCAGCAGCCCGACGTCCGAGGTGACCACCCGGTCGCCGATCTCGACATCCTCGTCGCGCCCCACCAGCGCCAGGTCGAACTCGTCGCCTTCCCGCGGGTGCAGGATGCCCGGCAGCCCCGTGCGGACCAGCTGGCAGCTGACGCCGACGCCCGGGGAATTCAGCAGCTCGACCCAGGCCGCGCTGGGGCCGGCCGGCGTGTGGACGCGGCCGACGAGGCCGTCGACGGTGATCACGGGCTGGTAGCGCTCCCAGGCGACCGCCTCGACGGACCGCACCAGGATCAACGACGCCGAGGCGGCGACGCGACGGCGCTGCACCTCGCAGGGCACGAGGTCGGCGGGCGCGGCGTCGAGCAGCCCGAGCGCCTGCCGCAGCTCGTCCCGCTCGCGGCGCAGACGCTCGGCGGCTTCGCGGTCGACGCTCAGGGCCGCCACCTCGGCGCGCAGCGACGCGTTGTCGCGGCGCACCCGGCCGACGTCGGCGACGAAGGCCGCGAAGCGGTCGTAGGGGCCGGTCAGCACGGTGCCCAGCACGCCGGCGACGCGGATCCGGTCGGCCGACGGCAGCGCGAGCAGGCCGATCGAGAGCGCGGCGCAGACGGCCACGGCCAGGTTTTCGTTGCGGCGGGTGTGGGTTGCCAGGTTGAGGCCCATCGACCGTTCCCGCTCAGTCCCGCGTGCTCTTCATCACGACCGCGCGGTAGCGCTCGAAGTCGTCGAGGATCTTGCCGGTGCCCAGCACCACGCAGTAGAGGGGGTCGTCCATCAGGTTGATCGGCAGGTCGGTGTGCTCGCGCAGCAGGTCGGGCAGGCCGCGCAGCATCGCGCCGCCGCCGGTCATGACGATGCCGCGGTCCTTGATGTCGGCCGCCAGCTCGGGCGGCGTCTGCTCGAGCGCGTGCTTCAGCGCATCGACGATGGCCTGGATCGGCTCCTGCAGCGCTTCGCGGATCTCGAGCGTGGAGACCTTCTGGATCTTGGGGATGCCGGTGACCTGGTCGAGCCCCTTGACCTCCATCTCCTCCTCCTGGCGGAGCTTGAAGGCGGAGCCGACGGTCTTCTTGATGTGCTCGGCGGTCTGGTCGCCGATGAGCAGGTTGTGGTTCTTCTTGATGTAGGTGACGATCGCCTCGTCCATCTCGTCGCCGCCCACGCGGATCGAGGTGTCGCAGACGATGCCGTTGAGCGCGATGACGGCGATCTCGGTGGTGCCGCCGCCGATGTCGATGATCATGTTGCCGCTGGGCTGCTCGACCGGCAGGCCGACGCCGATGGCGGCGGCGATGGGCTCGGCCACCAGGAAGACCTCGCGGGCGCCGGCGTGCTTGGCCGAGTCGCGCACGGCGCGCTTCTCCACCTCGGTGATGCCCGAGGGCACGCAGATCACGATGCGCGGCGCGATGAAGTGGCGCTTCTTCTGCGCCTGGCGGATGAACTCGCGCAGCATGTACTCGGTGACCTCGAAGTCGGCGATGACGCCGTCCTTCAGGGGCCGGATGGCCTGGATGTTGTCCGGGGTCTTGCCGAGCATGGCCTTGGCCTCGCTGCCCACCGCGTAGACCTTGCCCGTGGACTTCTCCAGCGCCACCACCGAGGGCTGGTTCAGCACGATGCCCTTGCCCTTGATGTAGACCAGGGTGTTCGCCGTGCCCAGGTCGATGGCGATGTCGTTGTTCAGAAAGTTGCCCCAATTCCCGAACATGGCGTTCATCTCCTCCGCGCCGCCGGCGGCGGCGCGTTGTGCCGGTCTTCGGCCGGCCACCCGTGCTCGCGGAGGCTGGTGTGCTCCCCGCGACCCATCACGATGTGGTCCAGCAGTTCGATCCCCAGCAGCCGGCCGCAGGCGGCCAGCCGCGACGTCAGTTCCAGGTCGTCGCGGCTCGGCTCGGCGCAGCCCGACGGGTGGTTGTGCGCGACGATCAGCGCCGCGGCGCCCCGCTCGACGGCGCCGCGGAAGACCTCCCGCGGGTGCACCAGCGAAGCGTCGAGGCAGCCCACGGACACCGTCTCGACCCGCGTCACGCGGTGGCGCGCGTCCAGGTGCAGCGCCAGGAAGTGCTCGCGGTCGCAGCCGCGGAACGACTCCTCGAGCAGGGGCACCAGGTCCGCGGGCCCGCGCACCAGAGGTCCGGTGTCGCGCACTTCCGCGCCGGCGCGCGCGCCCAGTTCGAAGGCCGCGGCCAAGCGCACCGCCCGCGCCGGCCCCACGCCGCGCTCGCGGCACAGCAGGGCGGCGTCGAGGCGCGCGAGCGCGCCGAGACCGCCGTGTCGGTCCAGCAGCACCGCCGCCGTCGCGGCCGGCGCCGCGGCGCCGCCGGGTCCCATCACGAGGCTCAGGATCTCGCCGGGCGAGAGCGCCTTCGGACCGAGGCGCAGCAGCCGGCCGTGCGGACTGGAGACGTCCGTGGGCCCGACGGGGCGTGCGTGCGACGTCCTGTCGAGGGGCGATATCCGTATCTCTTTTGATTTGAACACTCTACCCCCACACGGGAGGTGGCGCCAATCTAGCACGGCCCCGGGAGGCGGGCAACCCTTTTTCGGGGCGCGTGCGGCCGTTTTCGCTTGTTCCGACCGGAATCGCGGCCTATCCTGCACGCGGCCCGCAGCCCCACCCGCAGGAGACCCGCATGCCCGCGTCCGCCGCCCCGCTCCCCATCCTCGTGCGCAAGTACGGCGGCTCCTCGCTGGCCTCGGTGGACCGCATCGGCGCGGTGGCCCGCGACCTGGCCGCCAAGCGCGCCGGCGGCTGCCGGCTGGTCGTGGTGGTCAGCGCGATGGGCCGCCACACCGACGAGCTGGAGCACCTGGCCCGGCAGGTCAGCCCGCAGCCGCCGCGCCGCGAACTGGACATGCTGCTGTCGGTGGGCGAGCGCGTCTCGATGTCCCTGCTCTCGATGGCGCTGGAGGTCTGCGGCGTGCCCGCGATCTCCCTGACCGGCAGCCAGTGCGGCGTGATCACCGACGAGAGCCACACCGAGGCCCTCATCCTCGAAGTGCGCGCCGACCGCGTGCGCGAGGCCCTGGACCGCGGCCTGGTCGTGGTGGTCGCCGGCTTCCAGGGCGTGAGCCGCCAGAAGGAGATCACGACCCTGGGCCGCGGCGGCAGCGACGCCACCGCCGTGGCGCTGGCCGCGGCCCTCGGCGCCGAGCGCTGCGAGATCCTCAAGGATGTCGACGGCGTCTTCACCGCCGACCCCCACCTCATCGAGGGCGCCCGCCGCCACGATGCGCTCACCTACGACGAGATGGCGGCCGTGGCCGAGGCCGGCTGCGAGGTCGTCCACCCGCGGGCCGTGGCCTACGCCCGCGAGCACGGCGTCCCGCTGTTCGTGGGCTCGAGCTTCCACGACAGCCCCGGCACGCTGATCGTCCCCGCCGCCCGCGCGGGCGACCGCGACGCCCCCGGCAACCCGCCCTCCCGGCTGCGGCCCCTGTCCCTGGTGGCGACCGACGACGTGGCGCTGCTCGACCTGGCCACCGACGACCCGGCGCGCTTCGCCCGCTGGCGCGACGCCGCCGCGGCCGCCTGCCGCGGCGACCTGTTCCTCGGCGAGTGGCTCGAGCAGGGCCCCGGGCGCTGCCGCTGGCGGGTGCTGCACCGCGCCGAGCCGCTGGCCCGCGTGCGCGACAGCCTCGCCCCCGACGTCGGCGGGCCCGGCGACGCCGTGCGTTTCCGTCGCGGCCTGACCTGCCTGGCCCTGGCCGGGCGCCCGCCCGCCAACTGGGTGACCGTCGCCGGCCAGGTCGGGGAACTGCTGGCCGCCCACGGCGTCGACGAGCCCGAGATCCTGGCCGACGGCGCCGTCCTGCGTCTGCTGCTGCGCCCCGAGGACGCCTCCCGCCTGCTGCAGCCGCTGCACGACGCGTACCTCGCCGGCGACGAAGCGTGAGCAGGGCCTGACGCGGACGGGGCGGGCCTTCCGGCCCGCCCCGCGGCGTTGTGCCTTTCACGTCTGCGCGTCGCCTCACGGCGACCCTGACGCTCCTCGTGACACTCCTAGAAGACGACCTGCAGGGTGATCCGCGACCAGAGCGCGTTGCCGCCGGTCGTGCCGGTCAGCAACCCGCCCGCCCTGAACGGCGCGGCATCGGTCATCACCATGTCGGCGTCGAAGTCGCCGAAGTGCAGACCCAACCCCAGGCTGGCATCCATCTCGTCCCTGCCGATGCCGCCGTACAGGTCCCACCTTTCGGCGCCGTATCGCGCGACCTCGGTCTGGGACATGGTCTTCCACACGCCGGCGCGCACCGTGAGCCAGTACAGGACACGTGTCTCCCCTCCCAGGCGGAGGCACAAGGCATCCGTCTCCACGTCCTGGCGCAGCAACCAGTTGTCGACGACCCCGGCGGGATCGGACAGACGGCTCTCGACTCGGGACCAGGTCAGCGATGCCTGCAGCATCCGGTCCGGGTGCGGCAGCAGGCTCAGGCCCAACCCGGCGCTGAACGAGCGCGCATCGTCCAGGTAGTAGGCGCCGTCGTAGG
>JAURXS010000333.1 GCA_030654305.1 bacterium
GCGCCCGCGCGAGCGGGCTGACCCAGCGCTTGGTCTGGCAGCGCACAGACGCCCGGCGCTCCGACACCTAAGGTCCATCCACATCCCCGCTGTTGGCTCGCACCAGCGGCGGGGTCTGCAGCGTGCAGCCCCAGGCTGCACCCCTTTGGATGAAACCCATGCTGAAAAACAAAGTGGTGCTCGTCACCGGTGCCGCCTCGGGCATCGGCCGGGCCATTGCCCTCACGGCCGCGCGCGAAGGCGCGCTGCTGGTGCTGTCGGACATCGATGCCGACGCCGGCGTCGAAACCGGCGCGCTGGTGCGGTCGCAGGGCGGTGAGTCGCTGTTTGTGGCGGCCGATGTGGGCAGCGCCGACGAGTGCCAGGCGCTGGTGTCCCAGGCCATGGCGCATTTCGGCCGCCTCGACGTGGCCTGCAACAACGCCGGCATCGGCGGCGCCGCCGCGCCCCTGGCCGACTACCCGCTCGACGCCTGGGCGCAGGTGATCAACATCAACCTCAACGGCGTGTTCTACGGCATGCGCGCGCAGATCGCGGCCATGTTGCTCAACGGCGGCGGCTCGATCGTCAACGTGGCCTCGATCCTGGGCGCGGTCGGCTTTGCCAACGCGTCGGCCTACACCGCGGCCAAACACGGCGTGGTGGGCCTCACGCAGGCCGCTGCCCTCGAATACGGCGCCCAGGGCGTGCGCATCAATGCGGTCGGCCCCGGCTTCATCCACACACCCATGATCAGCGGCCTCGAAGACGACCCGGCGGTCAACGCCCTGCTGGTGGCGGCCCAC
Source organism: bacterium (assembly GCA_030654305.1). Taxonomy (NCBI): domain Bacteria; species bacterium. The sequence goes on from JAURXS010000333.1 coordinate 786, forward strand.
CCGATCGGTCGCCTGGGCCGCGCCGAGGAGGTGGCCGAACTCGTGGTCTGGCTCGCCTCGGAACGGGCGTCGTTCGTGACCGGGTCCTACTACCCGGTGGACGGCGGCTACCTCGCCCGCTGAACCAGTCTTCCCACCCTTCTGTTTTTGTCTGTCGTACCCCTTGACCAAACGCAAACCGACATTCATCCTGGCCAGCAGCCTCATAGGCCTGGC
>JAURXS010000334.1 GCA_030654305.1 bacterium
CAGGATCTCGGGACGAACTCCTGCTCCGCCGTCGACGAGGCCCCGACGTCCGGGTACTCAGCCATCGGCATCGCGGTTCTGATCGAGGGCCACGTCTACGCCGTGGCGATCGTCGTGGACCCCGAGCACAACGTCCATTACGCGAAATTCTACGTCTACGCGATCACGGCGGCGGCCGTCGAGATCGACTGGGCCTACCAGGTGGACGAAGGGAATCCCGAGCTGAAGGTCGTCACGGGCGGGCGCCGCACCGGCGCTCCCCACGGCGAACTCATCCGTTTCTGAAGGCGCTGACCCGGAAGGAGGTCCGGTCATGACTAGGAAGACGAACAACACGGACGTGCGGACGGCGGCGCGACGGGATCGCGCCCCCCGGCTGGCTCTGCTCTGGCTGCTGGGCGCCTTGGCGCTCGCCCTCGGCTTCGCCTCGGCTCGCGCCCAGCAACCGGCGGTCGCCGACGGCTGGCAGGGCTACGAGCAGCAGCCGCTGCGCGTGAACGTCTGGCACGACCGCCAGCAGGACGAGGTCTACAAGCGCGGCGAGTCGGTGCGCGTCCATTTCGAGACGAACCAGGATGCGTACGTCGTGGTCTACCGCATCGACACCGACGGCCTGGTGACGATCCTCTGGCCGCGCAGCCGGCTGGACGACGGTTTCGTGTTCGGCACCCACACCTACAACCTGCCCGGGCCGGGCTCGCCGCGGATTCTCGCGGCCGACGACGAGGGCGTCGAGTACGTCGAGGCCGTCGTCTCCGCCTACCCGTTCGATCTGCGGGACCTCGAGGTCGACTTCCACCACGAGACGGACCGCGCGCGCGATTTCGCGTACTTCGTCGCCGGCGACCCCTTCCTGGCGATGAACGAGGTGAACTTCGCCGTCACGGGCCTGGAGAACCCCGAGGACTACGTGGCCACGAACTACGTGAGCTGGTACGTCCACCGGCGCGTCGAACACCCGCGGTACCTCTGCAACCAGTGCCACGACGGCGGGCAGGGCTACGAGCCGTACCGGGACACCTGCGTGGTCACGATCCACCACGACTACCGCTGGGACAACGATTGGTACGTCCGTTACGGCTACTACCCGGCCTACTACTACCCCGTCTACTACTACGTCGATCCCTGGACCTGGAATCCCTGGATCAACTACTGGTACCGCCCCTGGTACTCGTGGCCCGTCAACCAGGGCTGGGGCTGGGACCGCGACTGCTACGTCTGGAACTATTCCCCCCGCGGCCGGGGCGACGTCTGGACGCGGTACAAGGACGGCGAACGCCGTTACCGTCCGCTCGGCAAGGATCTGCGCCTGAAGCGGGGCGAGTCCGAGGGCAGTGAGCACCACCCCTCCGGCCTGGTGAAGAGCCCGCGGCCCGACCGCGAGGTGAGCGACCGGATGGCCTCGCGCAAGGCAGGGGTGCGTGACGGAGACCGGGACGGAGCGCGGTTCCGCGACGTGCCGGCGATGCAGCGGTCGTCCCAGACCTTCGCGCCGCGGACCCGCGAAGACCGCACGCCGGGCATCCGGGTGCCGGGCCGTTCCGGCGCCACGACGGGCAGCCGCGGGGAAGCCGTGACCAGGCCCGGTGCGTCGACCGGCGGCGCGGCGGGCACCCAGGTGCGCCCCCAGGCCGGGCGGGACGGCCGCACGACCGGCGACCTCAGGCCGGCGCCGGCCGTCCGCGGCAAGGGCGACGAGGCCGGCGATCGCGCCGTCCGACCGGTGCCGCGTCGCGACCAGGGCGATGCCGACCGGGGCGCGGTCCGCCCCGTCGAACCCCGCACCAAGGGACCCCGTCTGTGGAGCGGCGGTCGCACCGAAGAGCGCAAGGCGCCCGACCGCCCCGCCTCGGCCGTGACGCCGCGCACGAGCGGGAGCCGTTCCGATCCGCCGCCGGCGGTCAAGGAACGCCCGTCGGGCAAGAGCGACGCGGGCTCCCGGGACGCGGGCAGCGTGCAGTCGCGACCCGCACGCGAGAGCCGGGACGCGCAGTCCGGCACGCAGCAGAGCGATGGCGGCGCGCGCAGCGGTTCGTCCGGCCAATCCGGACAGTCCGGACAGTCCGGGCAGTCGAGCAAGTCGAGGAGCAGAGGGCGCTGACGCCCGCGGATGTCGGAGGTGATCGGATCCCCCCATCGTGTCGGCAGACCGGCGAGGACCTGATCCTTGAAGAGGTTGGCGCCTGAAGGGGAACGGGTATCCGAACCGGTCGGCCGATGATCACCGACGTCGAACGGCGGGGCAGGGGTGACGACGATGCCAATCAGGGGTGGCGGCGTTCGATCCCCGGCCCCGCCGTGTTTCCGGCGGGGCCGTTCGTTGACGGTTGTGTCACGCGCACCTATACTCCGCGTTCCCGCCGGCCCTGCCGGCTCCCGGAGCCAACCCGCATGCGAAAGTCGAACCTCATGAGCCTGGCCGTCGATCGCCACGTCGCCTCCGGCAAGTCGGTCGGGATGACCCGGTCGTTGCTGTGCGTCTGCCTGGGTTTGGTCGCCGTCGCCGGCGGCGGGCCGGCGCGGGCCGACGCTCCGTTCCGTGGCGCACCGGTGTCGGCTCAAACGGCCGACCGTCAGGTGGTCGAGCGGCTCGTCGGCGACAAGGCGGCGCGGCTGGGACGCGACGGTTCACCGGCGCTGCAGGCCGCACGGTTGGCGGGACGGGCGGCCCCGGACAGCCTGGTGGCCGCGGTCCTGATGTGCGACTTCGCCGACAGCCTGTTCTACGGGCGCGACCTGGAGGGCTTCCCGCCGCCCCGGCAGAGCGACCCCTACTACACGGCCCACGACGCTCTCTACTACGACCACCAGTTTGCCGACGTGCGCTCCTTCTACCGCGTGGCCAGCGGCGATCGTTTCGAGTTCCGCTACCGTGTCCATCCGGAGGTGGCCAACCTGGCGTCGCCGATGTCCTGGTACGGGAACCACCCCGACGAGGGGGAGCAGAAGGTGCTGCTGGCGCGCGACGTCCTCGCATCGCTGGACGCCGGCGTCGACTTCTCGCGCTACGACACGGTGGTGATCGTCCACGCCGGAGCCGGCGAGGAGACCGACATCCTGGGCGATTCGCCCGAGCAGATCTACAGCGGCTACCTGGGGCCCGAGGACTTCGCGCTCGCCGTCGAGGAAGGCCTCCTCACGGAGCCCGGATTGCCGACGGACGACCCGCTGCCGGGCGGCGGCTTCGCCCTGGTCGACCACGTGCTCATCCTGCCCGAGAACGAGTTCCAGGATCCGGTCGGCAGCTTCCAGGGCTACTTCGGCTCGCTCGGCGTCTACTGCTTCGAAGTGGGATTGCGGCTGGGCATGCTCTCGCTGAGCGACTTCACGCCCGCCGGCCGCCCCGACAGCCAGGGCGTCGGCGAGTTCTGCCTGATGGGCTACGGGCTGTTCACGGCCGCGGGGTACATCCCCGCCCTGCCCTGCGCATTCAACAAAATGCTCATGGGCTGGCTCGAGCCCTACCCGGTCGATCCCGGGACGGGCGGCGTCCAGCGACTGTACCCTGCCGAGTTCCCGGCCGCCGATTCCACGCTGGCCCGCGTGGAGATCGCGCCCCAGGAATACTGGCTGGTCGAATACCGGCAGCAGGACCCCGACGGCAACGGCATCTTCTCGTTACCGGGCGACCTGAACGGCAACAACACCCCCGACTACTACGACGCCGACTCGGCCTACGGTGACGGCACGCCCACGAGCTGGTACGACCCCGCGACGGACCAGCGTGAATGGCTCGACGGCGCCGAGTTCGACTTCTTCATGAGCGAGAACCAGGCCCGCGCGCTCGGCGTCAAGGGCGCCGGCAGCGGGCTCTACGTCTGGCACGTCGACGAGTCCGTGATCCGCGCGGCCGCCGGCGCCGAGGGCAACCTCTACAACGCCGATCCGGCCCACAAGTCCGTGGACCTCGAAGAGGCCGACGGCATCCAGGATCTCGATGACAACGCGCCGAGCGCCTGGTTCCTGGGCGGCGACCACGACAGCTTCCGCGGCGAGGGGGCGACGCGGTTCGGGCCGGACACCCGGCCCGCGACGGTCACGGCGTCCGGCCTGGCCACCGGGATCCTGCTGGATGGGTTCACCGACGTCGTGCGGGACTCGACCCACGTCGCGCCCGGGGAGACCGAAGAGGTCATCCGCTACGCTCCTTGGCTGGAGTTCCGCTGTTCGCGCGAACCCCTGTCCGGTAGCGCGGAACCCGCGGCGGTGCGCGACCTGCCGGGCCGCGACCTGCGTGGCAGGCACCTGGTGGCCGCCGACCTGGACTGGCCGGCCGACGGCACGCTCGAGATCGTGACCGCCGCCGACGGCGGGCGCGTCCTGGCCTTCCGCAGCGACCTGTCGGACTTCCACGAGATCGCCCTCGAGCCCGGCCTGTTCGCCGTCGGTCGCAACGCCGACGGCACGGCGGCCGACTGGACGGGCCCGCCGCTGGTGGCGGACGTCGACGACGACGGTCGGCCGGAGATCGTGCTCTCGGCGACCACCGGCCTGTTCGTCTTCAACGGCGAGGA
>JAURXS010000335.1 GCA_030654305.1 bacterium
GCGCCCGTCGCGGCGCGCAGCCGGGCCGCGTCGGCGCTCGTGCCCGGCTTGCCGCTGCGCCCGTGCGTCAGCGCGACCAGCGCGATCGGCCGCGGCGAATCGCCCAGCACCGGCACCATGGCGTCGTAGTTGAAGTGGGCGGTGACGATGACGTCCAGCGCGTAGTGCGCGATCGAGGCCGCGGCGGCGGCCGCCGCCTGGTCCTCGCGCAGCAGGGCGCACGGCGCGTCCGGGAAGTGCCGGCGCACCAGTTCGCGCCCCCCCTCGCTCACGAACCAGACGCCGCCGATCCGCGCGTAGAGGTCCCGCAGGTGGTCGAAGATGTGGGTGCGGCTCCAGTCTTCCCGGCTGCTGTAGAGCCACCAGCCCACGGCCGGCACCGCCGCGCGCAACCGCGTGCTGTCGATCCCCGGGGTGTGCGGCAGCAGGACGAGTTCCAGACCCAGGCGCGCGATGAGCTCCTCGCCCCAGCGCCGGCGGTAGGCCTCGGGCTCCCAGTCGTCGCCGTGGAAGACGCGCTTCACCCCGAAATCGCGGCATATCCGGGCCCGGTCGCTCCCGACGACCACCGTGTGCGCGATCCCCAGGGCGCGGACCGCGGCCGCGCGCTCAAGCTCGGAGTTGGCGGGCTGGACGCCCTTGTAGCGGCGCACCTCGTCATCGGTGTGCACGCCGACCACCAGGCGGTCGCACATCCCGGCCGCGCGCCGCAGCAGGCTGACGTGGCCCTCGTGGCAGAAGTCGAACACGCCCAGGGTCAGCCCCACCACGGGGCGGCTCCTGCGCCTCCCCAGCCGGGAGATGCCGACCGACAGGCGCGCGAGGGCCGCCGGGGACGGGTGGAACAGGTTGCTGCTCATGTCATGCTGGGTATCGACCTCAACGGGCGGGGAGTCAAGTACGGGATTGCCCCGGGGCGTCGTTCGCGCCATCCTCGCGCCGGTTCGTCACCTCACGGAGAAGACGCCATGTGCGGACGGTTCACGCTGACCCTGACCCCCGAGGAAACGGCCCGGTTGCTGGCCTTGGAAGCCGCCCTGGACGTGGAACCGGCTTCGCCGCCCCGCTGGAACGTCGCTCCCGGCCAGCCGATCGCGGCCGCGATCCAGGAGTTCCCGGACGCGCCGCGACGCCTCCGCTACCTGGACTGGGGACTGGTCCCCCGCTGGTCGCGCGGCCCTGCCGGTGGCGTGCGCCCGATCAACGCCCGCTCGGAGACGGTCGCCGACAAGCCGGCCTTCCGCGACGCCTGGCGCCACCGCCGCTGCCTGGTGCCCGCCGACGGCTTCTACGAGTGGCAGCGCCGCGGCGGCGCGAAGCAGCCCTGGCTGTTCCGCCTGAAGGCCGGCCCCGGCTTCGCCATGGCCGGCATCTGGGAAACCTGGACCCCGGCCGATGGCAGCCCCCAGCACACCTGCGCCCTGCTCACCACCGAAGCCAACGCCCTCATGCTCCCCGTCCACGACCGCATGCCCGTCATCCTGCGCCCCGAGTCCTTCACCGACTGGCTCACCATGTCTCCTGAAGCCGCCCTATCCCTGCACGCCCTGATGCTCCCCTACCCCGCGGACGAGATGACCGCCTGGCCCGTCTCCCCCAACGTCAACTCCCCGCACAACGACGGCCCGCACCTCGCGGAACCGGTGACGCCCCCCAACGCCGGCGAACAATTCCGCCTCCTGGACTGACTCTTCCCCCGCCCCGACATCTCGCCCTGGGTGCACACACGCGACCCGTCGGGGGTGACATCCTGGTCTCTGCGCCAGGAAGGCGCAGAGTCCAGGATGCCACGCGAGCCGGGCACAGGATGTGCCCGACGAGCGCCCCCCGACGGGTCGCGTGTGTGCACCCAGGGCGAAGACCACCCTAGGGAACGGTCACGATCTTGATGAGGTTGGTCCTCCCGGATTCGTGGAGCGGCAGCCCGGCGGTCACGACCACCGAGTCGCCCGACACCACGTGCCCGGCATCCAGCGCCAAGCGAAGCGCGTCGCGCTCCATCTCCTCGAGGGTCTCCCCGTCCGGCGAGAAGAAGGGCAGGGCCCCCCAGACCAGGGCCAGCCGGCGGCAGATCG
>JAURXS010000336.1 GCA_030654305.1 bacterium
CCCGACGAGCTGCACACCTGCGCCCCCGCCGGCGGCGACGAGCGCCGCCTGACGCACATCAACGACGCCGCGCTGGCTGCCTGCCGGATGGGCGAGCCCGTGCAGTTCACCTTCAAGGGCTGGAACGACGAGGTCGTGCACGCCTACCTGGTGAAGCCCTACGACTGGACGGCCGAGGCCGCGGCCGCGGGCCGCACCTGGCCCGTCGCCTTCCTGGTGCACGGCGGCCCGCAGGGCAGCTTCGGCAACGACTTCCACTACCGCTGGAACCCGCAGGCCTACGTGGGCGCCGGCTTCGCCACCCTGGCCGTCGACTTCCACGGCTCGACCGGTTACGGGCAGCCCTTCACCGACGCCATCCGGCACCACTGGGGCGACCGGCCGCTGGAGGACCTGGAGAAGGGCCTGGCCGCGGCCCTCGCGGACTACCCCTGGCTGGACGGCAGCCGCGTCGTGGCCGCGGGCGCGAGCTACGGCGGCTACATGATCAACTGGATGCACGGCCAGCCGTTCGGCAAGAAGTTCCGGGCCTTCGTCTGCCACGACGGCAACCTGGACGAGCGCATGGCCTACTATGACACCGAGGAGCTGTGGTTCCCCGAGTGGGAGCACGGCGGCACGCCGTGGGCGGAAGGCTCGGGCTTCGGGCTGCACAACCCCGCGGACTTCGTGCAGAACTGGAGCGTGCCCACGCTGGTGGTGCACGGCGGCCTGGACTACCGCGTCGTCGACACCCAGGGCCTGAGCACCTTCACCGCCCTGAAACGGATGGGCGTGCCGGCGCGGCTGCTCTACTTCCCGGACGAGAACCACTGGGTGCTGAAGCCGGCGAACTCGATCCAGTGGCACGACGAGGTCATGTCCTGGCTGACCCGCTGGATCGAATAGGTCGTGCCGTCAGGATTGTGCCCGGCCGCGCCATCGGTTGGCGCGGCCGGTTCATTTTGCGGCGGGATTCACCCGCACGGCGCAGGACCAGTACGACTGCTCGTCGATCCCGTCCACTTCCATGAGGCCCGAGACCACCCCGGTGGTGGAGCGCGCGAGGCTCGCGTGGTGGTAGGACACGTCGTGGAGGTTGAGCAGATCGGCGTAGTCGGCGCTGCTCAGGGAGCCTTCCAGCCGCAGGACCGGCGAGTAGTCGTTGGTCGGCGGCCTGAAGAAGAGTTGGACGCGGATCGAGTTGCTGCCGAGATCGGTGATCTGCACGGTGACGTTGACGTGCCGGTCCGTGATCTGGAGCGCGGGGTTGCTGAAGATCCCGGTGCCTTCGTAGACGCCGTCCCAGGGACCGCTGAAGCGGTTGTCGCCATCACCGTTCAGCGTCGGCCAGTCGGCCGGGGCGCAGGCGCCGAAGGCGAGGATGACGGGCAGGCATGCGGCCAACGACCACCGGCGTATCCCGGTCCTCGAAAGATGCGTCATCGTGTCTCCAGGCGTGATGGGCGATCAGACTGCAAGGTAGGGGTTCCCGGGTCCCGGCGTCAACAGGGCCCGATCCTTGCGGGGTTCCCCGGCGACCGGTCCCGCGAGCGGGGCGCCGGCTTCCGGGGGCGACCCGGAAAGAACCGACGGTTCCCCGCCACGGCGTAAATGACCGGATCCTTCCCCGAGCGGGAGGTGCCAACATGCAAGCACGGATGATGCGAGCATTGCTGATCGCCCTGCTGGCGACCACGGCCGGGACCGCCTTCGGTTGTCCCTCGTCCCTCGGCGTGGCGCCCAACGGCGGCAAGGCCTGGCTCGGCATGAGCGCCGGCGGCTTCATCGCCGGCGAGGGGCAGCGCTTCCACAACGAATGCGACGGCGCCCTCTTCAGCGTGGCCTTCCAGGTGGTGCTGGACGGGCTGACCGCCGGCGGCGTGCCGCCGCTGGGTGCGGGCGACACCATCTACGCCCAGGTGCGCACCCTGGGCGGCGTCGTGCTGGCGACCCGGTCGCGGGTGCTGGACTTCTCGACGGGCGCGCAGTGGGTCGTCTTCGATTTCACGACGCCGACGCTGGACCTGCCGGTGGGCGACTACCTGGTGGTCTGCTACACGGCCTCCGTCAGGCAGGGCCGGGTGGCCTACTTCCAGAACGGGGACTCGTACGGCTCGGGCGTGCGCTACATCTCCGAGACGGGGGAATTCGGCCCCTGGACCGCGTTGACGCCCGAATACGGCGACCTCGCGATCATGCTGACGCTGGAAGGCGACGTGGTGGCCGCGGAGCGCGCGACGTGGGGCGCCGTGAAGGCCGCCTACCGGTAAGGGCCGTCAGGCCCCGGCCGCCGGCGGGACGCGGTCCGCCGCGAAAACGCGCAGGCGTCGCGGCGTGACGTGGACTTCGGATCCGACCGCCAACCCGAGCTGCTCCAGGGTTTCCTGGGGCAGTTCCGCGTTCAGCAGCGCGCCGTCGGCCGTCCGCAGCTCCAGCCGCGCGACCGGGCCCGCGCTCTGCACCCGCTTCACGACCGCCCGGATGGCCGCCTGCGTCGGCGCCGCCAGCGACACCTCCCACTCGTGCGGCCGCACGAACACCCGCGCCGGGCCGGCCAGGCGGCCGTGGTCGCCGGCGTCCAGCTCGACGTCCGCGAACGCGACGCGCCCCGCGTCGACGCGGCCGTGGAACTGGTTCACCTCGCCCAGGAACCTCATGACGAACTCCGTGGCGGGGTGGTGGAAGACCTCGTCGGGCGTGCCCTCCTGCTCGATGCGCCCCTCGTTCATCACCACGACCCGGTCGGCGACCTCGAGCGCCTCGTCCTGGTCGTGGGTGACGAAGACGCTGGTGACATGCAGCTCGTCGTGGAGGCGGCGCAGCCAGACGCGCAGCTCCTTGCGCACCTTCGCGTCCAGCGCGCCGAAGGGTTCGTCCAGCAGCAGGACCTGCGGTTCGACCGCCAGGGCGCGCGCCAGGGCCACGCGCTGGCGCTGGCCGCCGGAGAGCTGGCCCGGGTAGCGGTCGGCCAGCGTGTCGAGCTGGACCATCCGCAGCAGGTCGCCGACCCGCTTGCGGATCTCTTCCTTGTCCGGACGCTCCCCGCGCGGGCGGACCTGCAGACCGAAGGCCACGTTGTCGAACACGGTCATGTGCCGGAACAGGGCGTAGTGCTGGAACACGAAGCCCACGCCGCGGCGGCGCACCGGCCGCACCGCCACGTCGGCATCGTCGAACAGGACCTGTCCGCTGCCGTGGTCCGCCTGCTCCAGGCCGGCGATGATCCGCAGCAGCGTGGTCTTGCCCGAGCCCGAGGGGCCGAGCAGGGCCATCAGCCGGCCCGTGGGCACCGTCAGGCTGACGTCGTCGAGGGCGCGGAAGGCGCCGAAGGTCTTGGTGATGTGCCGGGCTTCGATGCTCATGACGCCTCATGGGGCTGGAGTGCCGTTTCGACCGCGGCCGCCGCGGCGCCCGCCCGCCGTTCCACCACGGCTTTCGCGACCAGGGTCACGAGCGCCAGCATCGCCAGCAGCGACGCGACGGCGAACGCGGCGACGTAGTTGTACTCGTTGTAGAGGATCTCGACCTGCAGCGGCATCGTCGCGGTCTTGCCGCGGATGTGGCCGCTGACCACCGACACGGCACCGAACTCGCCCATGGCGCGCGCGTTGCAGAGGATCACGCCGTACAGCAGAGCCCAGCGCACGTTCGGCAAGGTGACGCGCCGGAAGGTCTGCCAGCCGCTGGCGCCGAGGGTCATCGCCGCCTGCTCCTCTTCGGTGCCCTGCGCCTCCATCAGCGGGATCAGCTCGCGGGCGACGAAGGGGAAGGTCACGAAGATCGTCGCCAGCACGATGCCGGGCACCGCGAAGATCACCTGCAGGTCGTGGGCCGCCAGCCAGGGTCCGAACACGCCGTTGGCGCCGTAGATCATGATGTAGACCAGGCCGCTGACGACCGGGGACACGGCGTACGGCAGGTCGATCAGGGTGATGAGCAGCCGCTTGCCCGGGAACGAGAACTTCGCGATGGCCCAGGCGGCGGACAGACCGAAGAAGATGTTCACCGGCACCGCGATCGCGGCGACCAGCAGGGTCAGCCGGATCGCCGCCAGCGCCTCGGGATCGCGGAAGCTGGCCAGGTAGGCGCCGATCCCCCCGCGCAGCGCCTCGGCGAAGACCGACACCAGGGGCAGCACCAGCACGCACCCCAGCACGAGCAGCGTCGCGGTGATGAGCAGACGACGCACCGGCGCGGACTCGCCCACGCCCGGGCGGGGCCGCGATGCCGCACGATGCCCGCCGCCGGCGCCGGCCATCTCAGTTCCCCTCGCGGTAGCGGCCGGTCCAACCCTGCAGCAGGTTGACCGCCAGCAGGATCGCGAACGACAGCACCAGCATCACGGCCCCGATCGCGGTCGCGCCGGCGAAGTCGTACTGCTCGAGCTTCGCGACGATCAGCAGCGGCACGATCTCGGTCTTGTTGGGCATGTTGCCCGAGATGAACACGACCGAACCGTACTCCCCGACCGCGCGTGCGAAGGCCAGCGTCGTGCCGGTCAGCAGGGCCGGCAGGACCGTCGGCACGATGACCTTGCCCAGGATCTGCAGCCTGCCTGCACCCAGGACGGCCGCGGCCTCCTCGACCTCGGCGTCGAGGTCCATCAGCGCGGGTTGCAGCGTGCGCACGACGAAGGGCAGGCCGATGAACACCAGCGCCACGGTCACGCCCAGGGGCGTGAACGCCACCGGCAGCCCCAGCGGCGCGAGCAGGCGCCCGACCCAGCCTTGGGGCGCGAACAGGGCCGTCAGGGCGATGCCCGAGACGGCCGTCGGCAGGGCGAAGGGCAGATCG
>JAURXS010000337.1 GCA_030654305.1 bacterium
CGCTCCTGCTGCTTGCGCCACGCGGATTCGTCCCGCTGCCGCTGCTCGGCCGAGTTGCGCAGCCAGGCGGTGTAGTTGCCGGCCCAGGAGGTCAGCTTGGCGCGGTGCAGGTGCACGGTGCGCGTGGCGATGCGGTCCAGGAACCAGCGGTCGTGCGAGACCACGAGCACCGCGCCCGGCCGGCGCAGCAGGCGCTGCTCCAGCCACTCGCAGGCGTCGAGGTCGAGGTGGTTGGTGGGCTCATCCAATAAGAGGACTTGCGCGTCGTCCAGCAGGGCGGCCGCCAGCGCGGCGCGGCGGCGTTCGCCGCCGGACAGCACGCCGGGGTCGCGGCGCCACGCTTCCTGCGGCAGGCCCAGGCCGGCCAGGGCCTGCTCCAGGCGCGCGCGCCAGGTGTAGCCGTCGCGGTGTTCGTAGTCGGCCTGCAGGCGGCCCTGCTCGTGGGCGATGGCGACGGCTTGTTCGGCCGGCGCCGCGGCCAGCGTGTCGGCCAGGCGCGCCAGCTCGGCTTCGAGGTGCAGTTCGCGGGAGAAGGCCGAGGCGGCGACGGTGTCGTAGACGTTCAGGGTCACGTCGGCGCCGGCGGTGAGCGAGGAGGACTGACGGAGCAGCCGCACGCGCACCCCGCCCGCGGCCTGGCGTTCGCCGCCGTGGGCCTCGAGCTCGCCGGCGAGCAGGTTCAGCAGGGTGGACTTGCCGGCGCCGTTCTGGCCGATCAGGGCGTAGCGCTCACCTTCGAGCAGGGTCAGCGAGGCGCCGCGCAGGATCGGCTCGCGGCCGAAGTCGAAGTCGACGTTTTGCAGGGAGATGAGGGACATGGCTCCGGCGAACAGAGGGGGTGGGGCCCCGGAGCTCGGTCCGGGGCCCGGTCGCGTGGCTCGGGGGTCAGTTCGCCTGACCCATCACCTTCAGGTCGGCCATCTCGCCGACCGGCGCCTCGTGGTTCGGCGCTTCGTGGTTCGGCGACTCGTGATTCGGCGTCTTGCGGTACTTCAGCGGCGGCACCCCGCAGCGGTCCTTGAAGGTGCGCGAGAAGTGGGCCAGGCTGTTGAAGCCGCACTCCTTGCTGACTTCCTCCACCGACAGGTCGAAGCGGCGCAGCAGGCGCTTGGCGTTGTCGATGCGGATCTGGATCAGGTAGTCGCTGAAGCTCATGCCGGTCTCGACGCGGAACAGGTTGGAGAAGTAGCCCGGCGACAGCGAGACCATCTCGGCCATGCGGTCGCGGTTGATGTTCTCCTTGTAGTTCTGCAGCACGTAGCGGCAGGCGTACTCGGCGCGGTAGTCCTGGATCTCGACCGTCGCGGTGACGGTCTCGCCGTTCTCGCCGCCGTGCTCCAGGACCACCTGGGGCAGTTGGCCGTCCCAGAGGGAGACGTCGGCGGGCAGGGGCGCCAGGCCGGCCTCGAGGGTCGCGCCGAGGGCGTCCTGGCCGACGGCGTGGTGGGCGGCGGCGTGCGGCTGGGCGCCGCGGGCGGGGCCGGCCGAACCCTGGAGGAACTCCAGGACGTGCTGGGCCGACTTCTGGACGTTGGAGCGCTGGGCCACCAGCATCGGCGCGCTGAAGCGTTCCTGGAGCAGTTCGATCGTGGCCTTGAAATCGGCCGGGATCTCGGCGGCGTAGACGAAGATCAGCCGGGAGCCCTCGGTCTGGTCGGCCCCGTCGCCGCTGACGACCGGGCGCAAGAGGATCTGGGGCCCGAAGAACGCGAAACACAGCTCGGCGGGGTTCTTTTCGGGGGCGGCGCACAGGAAGAGGATCTTCTGCAGGGCCTCCTGGTCGCCCTGACGCTGCCTGGGATAGGACGGAAACTCAACAATGAAGCTGTTCCATGCTCCTTCGATCGGTTCCAGTCTGGATTTCACGACTGTCCCCCCCACACGTGACTGACGCTCCATCGTAGGCAAATCCACAGGTGAGTCGTTATCGACTTGAACAATGATAAGACGATTATAAGGGAACGCCTGACAACCTACAAGGAAATAATGTTAAAGACAACGCACGCTCATTCAGAGGGTTACGCCTCAAAGTTCCAGAAGTCGGGCCGTAGCCTGCGTGTAGAAATCTTGAAAATCGTCAAAAATAGTCACGGCGCTGTGAATGTCGGCCGCATCAATGGTCAAATGACGGTCCGGGGCGCGATCACGCCCCGTCGGTCTCGCCCTCGCCGCCCTGCTCGCCGTCGATGGATTCGTCGGCCTCGATGTCGGCGATCCCGACCACGGCGTCGTCCTCGCCCTTGAGGCTGATGATGCGCACCCCCTGGGTGTTGCGGCCCAGGGTCGAGATGTCCCGCACGGCCATGCGGATGATGATCCCGTTGCGGGTGATGACCATCAGCTCCTGGCTGTCGGTCACCTCGCGGATGTCCACGACGTGCCCGTTGCGCTCGCTGCACTTGATCGTGATCAGGCCCTTGCCGCCGCGGCGCTGCACGCGGTAGTCGTCCAGCGGCGTGCGCTTGCCGTAGCCGTTCTCGGTGACCGTCAGCAGGGTGGCGCCGTCGCGCACCACCACCGTGCCGACCACGCGCTCGCCCGGGCTCAGCTCGATGCCCTTGACGCCGCGGGCGGTGCGGCCCATCGGCCGGATGTCGGACTCGTGGAAGCGGATGGCCATGCCGTCGCTGCTGGCCAGCACCACGTCCTGGTCGCCCTCGGTCAGCTGCGCCGCGACCAGCCGCTCGTCGTCCAGCAGGCTGATGGCGCGGATGCCGGCGCTGCGCGGGCGCGAGAAGTCGTCCAGCGACGTCTTCTTGACGATGCCCTGGTCGGTGCACAGCAGCAGGTAGCGGTCGGGGTTGAACTCCCGCACCGGCAGCACCGCGTGCACCTTGTCGTCCTGCGCGATGTTGATCATGTTCACGATGGGCCGGCCCTTGGCCGTGCGCGCGGCCTGCGGCACCTGGTGGGCCTTCAGCCAGTAGAGCTGGCCCTTCTCCGTCAGCACCAGCAGGTGCTGGTGCGTGGTGGCCACGAACAGGTGCTCGACCCAGTCCTCGTCCTTGGTGCCCATGGCGGTGATGCCCTTGCCGCCGCGGCCCTGGGTGCGGTAGGTGTCCGAGGGCAGGCGCTTGGCGTAGCCCTGGTGCGAGATCGTGATCACGACCTCCTCGTCGGCGATGAGGTCCTCGAGGTCGAGGTCGTCCTCCTCCGGTTCGACGGTCGTGCGGCGGGCGTCGCCGTACTTCTCGCGCAGCTCGGCGATCTCCTCGCGGATGATCTGCAGCTGCAGGGCGCGGTCGGCGAGGATCGCCTGGAGGCGCCCGATCAGGGCCAACAGCTCCCGGTACTCCTCCTCGATCTTGCGGCGCTCGAGGCCGGTCAGCCGCGCCAGGCGCAGGTCCAGGATCGCCTGGGCCTGCTTCTCCGACAGGCCGAAGCCCGCCATCAGGCCGGCGCGCGCGATCTCCGGCGAGTCGCTCTTCTTGATCAGCTCGACGATCTCGTCGATGTGGTCCAGGGCGATGCGGTAGCCCTCGAGGATGTGGGCGCGCTCCTCGGCCTTGTTCAGGTCGAAGCGGGTGCGGCGGACCACGACCTCCTCGCGGAACTTCAGGTACTCCTGCATCGTCTCCTTCATCGTCATCACCCGGGGCCGGTTGTCCACCAGCGCCAGGTTGATCACGCCGAAGGTCTGCTGCAGCTGCGTGTGCGCGTAGAGCTTGTTGAGCACCACCTGGGGGTAGGCGTCCTTCTTCAGGACCACCACGACGTGCATGCCCTTGCGGTCGGACTCGTCGCGCAGGTCGCTGATGCCCTCCAGCACGCCGTCGCGCACCAGGTGCGCGATCTTCTCCACCAGGGCGGCCTTGTTGACCTGGTAGGGGATCTCGGTGATGGCGATGACGGCGCGCCCCTTGGCGTCCTCCTGGATCTCGGCCCGCCCGCGCACGACCACCCGGCCGCGGCCGGTGTTGATGTAGTCGACGATGCCGCGCCGGCCGCGGATGACGCCGCCGGTCGGGAAGTCGGGGCCCTGCACGAAGCGCAGCATGTCGTTGGGCGCGAGGTCGGGGTCGTCCAGCAGCGCGACCAGGCCGTCGCAGATCTCGCCCAGGTTGTGGGGCGGGATCTTGGTGGCCATGCCCACGGCGATGCCGTCGGCGCCGTTGATCAGCAGGTTCGGGATGGCCGCGGGCATCACCGAGGGCATGGTGCGCGAGCCGTCGTAGTTGGGGACGAAGTCGACGGTGTCTTTGTCCAGGTCCCGCAGCACCTCGACGGCCACGCGGGTCATGCGGGCCTCGGTGTAGCGCTCGGCCGCGGCGCTGTCGCCGTCCACCGACCCGAAGTTGCCCTGCCCGTCCACCAGCGGGTAGCGCAGGCTGAAGTCCTGCGCCATGCGCACCAGGGTGTCGTAGGCCGACACCGTGCCGTGCGGGTGGTAGTTGCCCGTGGTGTCGCCGGTGATCTTGGCGGACTTGCGGTAGGGCTTGCCCGGCAGCAGGTTCAGGTCGTTCATCGCCGTCAGCACGCGCCGGTGCACGGGCTTCAGCCCGTCGCGGACGTCGGGGATCGCGCGCGAGATGATGACGCTCATGGAGTACTCGAGGTACGACTGCTCCATCTTCTCGTTGATGTCGACCTCGACCACCGTGCCGAAATTCTTCTCCGTCATCGCGTCTTCTCCCCCGCCCCGCTCAGATGTCCAGGTTGTCGAAGCGGACCCGGCCCGCGTTCTCCTCGATGAAGCGCCGGCGCGACTCCACGTCGTCGCCCATCAGCACGGTGAAGACGCGGTCGGCCTGCGCCGCGTCCTCCAGCATCACGCGCGTCAGCGTGCGCTTCTCGGGGTCCATGGTGGTCTCCCATAGCTGCTCGGGATTCATCTCGCCGAGGCCCTTGTAGCGCTGCACGTAGACGCCCCTGGCGCCCCCGAACTCCTCCACCAGGCGGTCCTTCTGGTCCTCGGTGTAGCAGTAGCGCTCCAGCTTGTCCTTCTTCACGCGGTACAGCGGCGGCTGGGCGATGTACATGTGGCCGTTCTCGATGACCTCGCGGAAGTAGCGGAAGAACAGCGTCAGGATCAGCGTGCTGATGTGCGCGCCGTCGACGTCGGCGTCGGTCATGATGATGATGCGGTGGTAGCGCAGCTTGCTGAGGTCGAAGATGCCCGCGCCGACGCCGGTGCCCAGGGCCGTGATGACCGTGCGCACCTCGTCGTTGCCCAGGATCTTGTCCAGGCGCGCCTTCTCCACGTTCAGGATCTTGCCCTTCAGGGGCAGGATGGCCTGGAAGCGCCGCTCGCGGCCCTGCTTGGCCGAGCCGCCGGCCGAGTCACCCTCCACCAGGTACAGCTCGCACTCGGCGGGGTCGTTGCTCTGGCAGTCGGCCAGCTTGCCCGGCAGCGCCGCGGAGTCCAGGGCCGACTTGCGGCGCGTCAGGTCGCGGGCGCGGCGCGCGGCCTCGCGGGCCTGCGCGGCGCCGATGCACTTGTTGACGATCTTCTTGGCCGCCGTCGGGTGCTCGGCCAGGTACGCGCCCAGCGTCTGGTTGACGAGCTGCTCGACCTGCCCCTTGACCTCGGTGTTGCCCAGCTTGGTCTTGGTCTGCCCCTCGAACTGCGGCTCCGGGATCTTCACCGAGATGATCGCCGTCAGCCCCTCGCGCACGTCGTCGCCGCTGAGGGCCGGCAGGTCCTTCTTGAACATGTTCTCGGCCTGGCCGTAGGCGTTGATCGTGCGCGTGAGGCCGGCCCGGAAGCCGGACAGGTGGCTGCCGCCCTCGTGGGTGGGGATGTTGTTGGCGAAGGTCAGCACGTTCTCGGTGTAGCCGTCGTTGTAGTCGATGGCGATCTCGATCTGGATGCCGTCCTTCTCGCCCTCGATCAGCACCGGCTCGTCGCAGATCGGCGTCTTGTTCTCGTTGATCCACTTGACGAAGGCGACGATGCCGCCCTCGTAGTTGAAGCGCTCGCCGCGCGGCGGGCTCTGGCGCTCGTCGGCGATGTGGATCGTCAGGCCGCGGTTCAAAAACGCCAGCTCGCGCAGGCGCGAGCGCAGCGTCTCGTAGTTGTAGACGCGCTCGGGGAAGATCTCGAAGTCGGGCTGGAAGGTGACCGTGGTGCCGGTGGCGTCGCTCTCCGACGCGCGCACGGGGCGCACCTCGGTGACCGGGATGCCGCGCTCGTATTCCTGCTCGTAGACCTGGCCGTCGCGCCGCACCTCGACCTTCAGGTGCGAGCTGAGCGCGTTGACGCAGCTCACGCCCACGCCGTGCAGGCCGCCGGACACCTTGTAGCTGCCCTTGTCGAACTTGCCGCCGGCGTGCAGGCTGGTCATGACGACCTCGAGCGCCGGCTTGTGCTCGGTGGCGTGCATGTCGACCGGGATGCCGCGGCCGTCGTCCACCACGCGCACGGCGTCGCCGGGCAGGATGGAGACCGTGATCTCGCGGCAGAAGCCGGCCAGGGCCTCGTCGATCGAGTTGTCGACGACCTCGTAGACCAGGTGGTGCAGCCCGCGCAGCCCCGTGTCGCCGATGTACATGGCGGGGCGCTTGCGCACGGCCTCGAGGCCCTTCAGGACCTGGATGCCGTTGGCGGTGTATTCCTGGGACGCTGCGCTCATCGCCCGTCACCTCTCCTAGGCGTCGCCGCCGGTTTCCGTACCGCGCGGCCGGTGTAACCCTACGGCTGGTGTTTCCCCGCGTCGCCGCGGTAGCCGGCGGCGCGGTCCCGGTGCAGCCACCGGATCTCGCGCACGGTGCCCTCGCCGTGGCGCTCGTTGTACTTGCGGGCGATGGTCGGGAACAGGAGCGTCAGCTCCTGGCGCCAGGCGCCGTGGTCCGCGTCCAGGACGAGCACGCCGTCCCGCAGGTCCACCGCGCGGCTGTGCGCGGCGACCCGCTCGCCGGCGATCTGCGCCCAGTCCTCCAGCACGGACCGCTCCGCGAAGCGCCGCCCCAGGCCGGCCGCCGCCAGCGCCGCGGGCAGGATGTCGCCCACCGACTGGGGTTTGCCTTTGCCGCGCGCGCCTGTCATGGAGCTTCGGTGATCCTTCCGGCCTCGACCGTCCAGCGGCGCGCGTCCCGCGGCCGCCAGCCGGCCACGTCGTCCGCGCGCGCGGTCGCGATGAACACCTGGTGCATCTGCGCGGTCGCCTCCTGCAGCCGCCGCGCGCGTTCCTGGTCGAGCTCGCTGAAGATGTCGTCGAAGAAGAGGATGGGGCGGATCCGCCTCCTGCGGAACACCAGTTCTCCCTGGGCCAGCTTCAGCGCGATGGCCACCGAGCGGGTCTCCCCCTGGGAACCGAACGTCCTGAGATCCACGCCGTCGAGCGACAGGGCCAGGTCGTCGGCGTGGGGTCCGGCGAGGCAGCGCCCGCGCCGGATTTCCGCCTCCCCAATATAGTCGAGAAGCGCCGAAATTTCCCGGGTTAAATCCGCCGCCGGGGCCTCTTTTTCGGCGATCTCGAGGCCGGGCGCGTAGGCGATTTCCAGCGTCGCCGACCGACCCGTGAACCCGGCCAGCACGTCCTGCGCCACCGGACCGAGCTCGCGCGCGTAGCGGGCGCGATCGCGGATCAGGGGCGCCGCGTGCAGCGCCATCTCGTCGCTCCAGGCCCGCAGGTCGTCGCGCAGGCCCGCGCGTCCGCGGCCGCCGGCCGCCGCGTCCCGCAGCAGGCTCGTCTTCTGTTTCAGCGCGCGGTTGTAGGCCTGCAGCGCGACGAAGTAGGCGTGGTCCAGGCCGCAGAGTCCCTGGTCGAGGTAGCGGCGCCGTCCCTCCGGCGCGCCGCGCACCAGCGTCACGGTCTGCGGGTCGTAGACCACGGTGGCCAGGCGGCCCACCAGGTCCGCCTTGCGCGGCACCGGCTCGCCGGCCACGCGCAGGCGGCGCCCGCCCCCGCGCTCCAGGCCGTACTCGTAGCTCTCGAGGTGGCCGCTCTCGGTCTCGGCCGCGACCTCGACGCGGGCGGCGTCGGCGTCGAAGCCGATGAGTTCCTCGTCGCGGGCGCCGCGGTAGGAGCGGCCCAAGGCGGGGTAGTTCAACGCTTCGAGCAGGTTGGTCTTGCCCTGGCCGTTGGCGCCGGTGAAGACGTTGACCCCGGGCGAGAACGAGAGCCGGGCTTCCGCGAGGTTGCGGAAGCCCGACAGGGAAGCTTCGATCAGCCGCACGGCGGCCTCACTCGGAGGTCAGGCGCAGCGGCATCAGCAGGCAGAGCAGGTCGCCGTCCGGGGAATCGCCTTCCGGGCGCACCAGGGCCGCGCTCTGCGAGTCGCGCAGGGAGAAGCGGAGCGTGTCGGCGCCGACGTTCTTCAGCACGTCCAGCAGGTACGTGTAGTTGAACCCGATCTCCATGGCCTCGCCGTCGAACTCCACCGGCATCTCGTCCTCGGTGCGGCTGCCGTCGGTGCCCGAGGCGCTCAACTCCAGGCGACCGGCCTCGACACCCAGGCGGATCTGGCTGGTCACGCGGTCGGCGGTGATCGAGACGCGGCGTGCCGCGGTGTTCAAGGCCTCGCGGTCGACGATCATCTGCAGGTTGTTGGCCTGCGGGATCACGGCCGTGTAGTCGGGGAACGGCCCCTCAAGCAGGCGGATGTGCAGGACGGTCTCCCCCAGCCGGAAGCTGATCTGGTTGTCGCCGAACTTGACGCGGGCGGTCTCGACGCCCTCGGACAGGCGCACGAACTGCAGCAGGCCCGGGGTGTCGGCGATGACGCTGCGCACCTCGGTGACCGTCCAGTCCATCTTGCGCTCGATGCGGGCCAGGCGGTGGGCGTCGGTGGCGACCATGGCCAGGGACGTCGGCTTCAACTCCCACAGGATGCCCAGCAGGGCCGGCCGGGTCTCGTCGCGCGAGACGGCGTAGCTGGTGGCGCGGACCATGCGGGCCAGGACGCCGGCCTCGACCTCGTGGCCCTCGCCCTCGGACATGCCGGGCAGCGAGGGAAACATCGCCACGTCCATGCACTGCTCGCTGAGGCTCGACTTGCCGGCCACGACGCTGACGCGGCCGCCCTTCTCCGAGACGACGACCTCGCCCGCGGGCAGGCTGCGCACGAAGGAGACGAACTTGGCCGCCGGCACGGCGATCCGCCCCCCGTCCTTGACCGCGACCTTGTCGGTGGACGTCGTGACGGACATGTCCAGGTTCGACGACGAGACCGTCAACCTGCCCTTGTCCACCTCCAGCAGCACGCAGTTCAGCACGGGCATGACCGGCTTGTTGGCCACCACGTTGGCGACGATCGCCAGGGCTTTCTGCAGGTCGTCCTGCTGGATCGTGAACTTCAAGAGTCGTCCTCCGGATCTGGGTGGGTGCCCGCTGGCGGCGCCGCTTCGCGAGGGATGCCCATGATAGGAACCGCGCTCTCCCTCTTCAAGTCTTTATAGATAAAGTAGGAGAGGTAGTAGGAGCGGTGGACAGGGTGGATATCTTCCCGGTTTCCGCCCCTTTCCCGCCCTGAAACACCCAAGAGCGCCCCGCGGCGCCGTTGCGGACGGTGGACGGTTCGTGGATGACCCAGGGGTTTGCGGCCCGTCGTCCACCGGGCCGCGTCCGTGCACGTTTCGCGCACCGCCCGTCCACTGGTTTCTCCCCTGCCGCGGGGGGGGAAAGCGAGGCCGGCCTCCGCGGGGAGGCCGGCCGGGCGCGTCGTCCTAGAAGCGTGCGAAGAGGTCCTTGA
>JAURXS010000338.1 GCA_030654305.1 bacterium
ACGGCGGTGGAGAAGTACCTGACCGGCTACGTCGTCGAGAAGTCGCTCAGCGTGGACAACATCTTCGTGATCGCCATGATCTTCGGGCTCTTCGCCGTGCCGCCGCTCTACCAGCACCGGGTGCTGTTCTGGGGCATCCTCGGGGCGCTGGTGCTGCGCGGCGTGATGATCGTCCTGGGGGCGAAGCTGATCGCCGAGTTCCACTGGATCCTGTACCTGTTCGCCGCCTTCCAGATCCAGACGGCGCTCACGATGCTGTTCCTGAAGTCGGGGCACGGCGACCCGAACCGCAACGCGGTGGTCCGCCTGACGCGCCGGCTGTTCCCGGTGACCGCCAGATTCCACGGCGAGCACTTCGTCGTGAGGGCCGGCACGTCCGCGTCGCTCGAGAGCGAGGTTCCCGGCGCGGTTGCGGTGGATGACGAGGTCGTGCAGGCGGCCCGGCCGGGGACGCTGCTGCTCACGCCGCTGGCGCTGGCGCTGGTGATGGTCGAGACCACCGACGTGATCTTCGCCGTCGATTCGATCCCGGCCATCTTCGCCATCACGGGCGACCCGTTCCTGGTCTTCACGAGCAACGTGTTCGCGATCCTCGGCCTGCGGTCGCTCTACTTCGCGCTGGCCGGGATGGTGGAGAAGTTCCGCTACCTCAAGATCTCCCTCGCCCTGATCCTGCTGGTCGTGGGCGTGAAGATGCTGATCGCCGGGTGGCTGAAAGAGTTGCTCGGGAAGAGCTTCAACCTCTACGTGCTGCTGACGGTGCTCGCGATCCTGGCGGCCGGGGTCGTGGCGTCCGTGGTCGCGGATCGGCGCGACGGCAGGGAGTGAGCCGGCGCCGCTGCCGTGAAAATGCACGACCCCCGTCGCATCCGCGCGGGGGTCGTACGCATTTCACCGGAACGGACCGCGGTCTGCCTACAGCATGTCCTTGATGGACTTCATGGGGCGCACGCGCACCGAGCGGGAAGCCGGACGCGGCTTCTGCTTCACCATCTCGCCGGTGAAGGGGTTCTTCACGAGCTTGCCGCCGGCGACGGCGGGCTTCTTCACCAGGGACAGCTTCATCAGGCCCAGGTAGTTGTAGGAGCCGTGCTTCTTGACGGACTTGACCATGATGTCGGTCAGCGCGTCGCACACGCCGACGACGTCCTTGCGCGCGAGGCCGGTCTTCGCGCAGATCTCGCGATAGGTCTCGCCCTTGGTCGGCGGCTTGTTCGAGGGGGCGGCTTTGGCCGGAGCCTTCTTCGCCGCGACCTTCTTCGTCGTCTTCTTTGCCATGCGGGTTCTCCTCCTTGGATGGAAACCTGAAGACCGCTGTGGGTCCATTCCCTGGGGGAATCTAGCGCAATCCGGCGCGGTGATATACAAAATATCGTGGTTCGGCCGGGAAAATTGGGAATTCCCGACGACGCTCCGCGCGCGCCGCGACGTCGCGGGATGAGCGTCGCGCGGGTCGGCTTCGGTCCGCCGCGCGACCTTGCGATCGCGGCGACGAGGCCGCGATCCGTCGCGCCGGCGTCGCGACGCGGCATGATGGCGTGATCGGGAACGTCCGGCGCCGCGCCGCGGACCCAGGCGCGACCTGCGATCGCGGCGACGTCGGGGTGAAGAATCGGCGGCTGCGTGATCCCGCGTGCTGCGAGGGACCTTCCGAGAAAATATCCAAAATATTATCCAATACAGCCCATATATCAGATGTGGCAGCTATAAAACCATGACGATTTCGCTAAAACACATAAGTCAGCGTGAAGGCCGAAACCCCCTCGCCGCCCGCGCCGAACAGGCCCGCGGAGGTCAGCCCGGGGTTCACGGGCGCGCTGTCGTTGTGGGCGAAGTCCGCCGTCAACCGGCCGTGACGCAGGGCGAAGCCCAGGCTCAACGGCGTGGCGACCGCCTCGAGTCGGTCGCGATCCGACGTGGGGTGCGCGCCCGTCGCGGTGCGCAGCCGGTCGTCGTGCACGCGGACGTACTGCATGGAGGCGCGCGCCGTGAGCCAGGGCAGGACCGCCGACTCGAGGCCGGCGCGGCCCCGGATCTGGTAGAAGTCGCGCTCGCTGCGGCTCCAGTCCGCGCTCAGGGAACCCGCCTCGCGCAGGTCCAGGTCCTGGTGGCCGCCGCGGTACTCGACGCCGATGAGCAGCAGGGTGTCGGGATCGGGGCGCAGGTTGGCGGCGATGCCGAGGCTCGTCATCGAGGCGTCGATGTCGGCGGGGCTGTTGATGTCGGCGTCGAAGGCGGCGCGCCGGTCGCGGAAATGGTCGATGAGCGGCACCAGGGTCAGGTCGGGAGCCAGCTCGACGAAGCCGCGCAGCCGCAGGCCGAACGTGGACCAGTCGTTCGTGGGCGACAGGTGGTAGAGGGCGCCGTGGCTCTCGGCGCGGCTGTTGACGATCTCGCCCGCGGCCTCTAGGCGCAGGCCGGGCCGCGGTTCGCCGCCCACGCCGAGGCCGTAGTGGTGGTAGTACTGGGCGTCGATGCGGTCGCCGACGAGCGTGCCGACCTCGGAATCCCCGTACGTGGTGAACCGCCCGCACAGGCCCACGTCCAGCGCGCCGAAGCGGCGGGACCACAGCGCCGAGAAGGCGCCGTCGGTGTCGCTCTGGGGCAGGTGGTCCTGGAAGTAGAAGGCCGCGGTGCCCCAGCCCCCGTCCCGGGACAGGCGAGCGTGGACGCCGCCCCCGTGGCCGATCAGGCCCTGGTCCGCCGGGGCGCGGTCGCGGCCGTGCAGGAGGTCGCCGAACTCGAACACGGCCCGGTCGGGATAGTCGCCGAGGCTGCTGTACCAGCGCAGCACGTCGACGGTGTCGGGGCAGTAGCCGGCGTCGCCGCCCAGGGCGAGCAGGCGGGCGGTGCCCGCGGCGACCGGGGCCGCGGCCGCGAACAGGGTGCACGTCGACACGACGGCGAACAGGCAAGATCGGCGGTTCATGGCTCGGTCACTCCTCGGGATATTCCTTGAAGAACGTGGGGTGCCCCTCGACGAAGACGCCGCAGTCGGGATGGCTCCAGATGGTCGTGAATTCCTCGGCCGGCAGGCCCGTCTCGCGGGACCAGGCGCCGCCGTGGTACCGCCAGACCTGGTCGGTGAACAGCAGGAACAGGTCGTCGGCGCGCAGCTCGGTCATCGTGAACAGCAAGGACGGCAGCTCCGGTTCGTCGGTGACGAGGTTCAGGTCGCCATCCTCGTAGCGGTACACGATGGTGTGAGCCGGATTGACGGCGGTGTGACCGCCGATCCAGAGCGTCTCGCCGCTGCGCGAGGCGCACAGGCGGGCATAAGAGAGACCCGGGATTACAACCAGCGCCTCGAACGCCGCGCCGTTCCAGCGCTGCAGGCTGATCGAGCCGTTCGACACGAGCGCGTGCAGCGAACCGGACGCCGTGGCGGTCAGGCCGTGGACGGCGCCGGCGATCGTGTCGGAGTCGCGCCAGCAGGCGCCGTTCCAGATCCGCAGGCCGGCGGCCGTGCCGGCGAAGATGCTGTCGGGGCTCACGGCGTGGACGTAGCCCAGGTTGGTGCCGGGTGAAGGGATCGTCCGCCAGCCGTCGGCGGGGTCCCGCAGGGAGATCTCGTCGCCGCCCTTGGCCAGGACCCAGCCGTCGGCGAGCGTCTGGACGAAGGAGACGCTGCGATTGGTGGGCAGGTGGGACGATTCGCGGGTCCAGGCGGTGCCGTCGTAGTGCAGGACGCGCCCCCACCATTCGCCCGCCCAGATGTCGTCGCAGCCCGTGCCGGCGAAGGCATTGAAGTGGCGGAACCCGAGGTCCAGGGCCGACTCGTTCCAGGTGAAGCCCCCGGCCTCGCGCGTGCCGGCCATCAGGGTGCCGCCGTAGCCGCAGGCGAGCAGGCCGGCGGTCCCGCAGCGGGCCAGCCCGTAGATCCAGCGTCCGGTGTCGTTGCTCCAGATCGACGTGCTCACGCTGTCGCGCATGACGATGCCGCCGTCGGTGGCGCAGATGATCGCGCCCATGTCGAGCAGCGTGTTGATGGAGGACCAGGAGCTGCCATCCCACTCCCAGCCGGCCTGCGGGTCGCGCACGAAGATGCCGCTGTCGTAGTAATACCCGTCGGACCAGAAGAGGCGCCCGTCGCCGTGCTGGATGCTGCCGCGGTCCAGCGTCAGCTCCGTCGCGGCGGTCCAGCCCCTCACGAGCCAGATCAGGGAATCGTCGCCGACGCGGATGAGACCGTCGTCGGCCGTCCAGACCGTCGTGCTGGTGGAGCGCGGTCCCGCCACGGTCCGCCACCTGTCGCCGTCGCGGATGCGCAGGCCGAACGAGCCCACGACGTACAGCCGGCCGTCGTCGGCGCAGACGAGGTCGCGGATCGCCTCCTCGGGGAAGCGGTCCTCGATGTGCCAGGCGCGGCCGTCGAAGTGCAGCAGGTAGTCCTCGCCCGCGGCGTAGACGTCGTCGCGCCCCCACGCGTCGAGGGTCCCCAGCCGGACCTCGACCGGGCTGTCCACGTTGGTCACGGCCTGCCCGTCCCAGTGCACGATGCTGCCGTGGGCGCCGACCGCCCAGACGTCGGCGGGCGAATCGCCCCAGACCGCGAAGAGATCGTAGCCGCCGGGCAGGGGGTGGAAGACGCTCCAGCCGTCGGCGGGGCCGAAGGGCGTGGGTTCCAGCGTGTCCGGGGCGCAGCCCGACGCCAGCAGGGCGAAGGCGAACAGGACGGCCGTTGCGGTCGATCGGGTCATGGCGCGCGTCCTCGTGCGGTCGCCAGGGCGTGGGCGGGATCACGGCGCTCGGATGGCGATTCCGGCCGGCGGCGTTCCGCGGCAGCCTGCATGGATTTCGGGGAATCCTCACACATGCGGGGGGCGGGGGCAAGGGGGATCAGCGGCCGCGGGCCGGTTGACGCCGGGGTGCAAATCCGCTATGGACAGGGGGCGGCTTCGCCGCCTCGTTGCCGACGGCGAAGGAACACGGCGATCTTGGTGACGGTGCCGACGTCGCGCACGAGTTCCTGGTGACGGGCGGATCCCAGCCCTGACGGCCCGCGTTCCCGGAGGAGCCCCATGACCCAACTGCCGGTCCTGCGCGACCTGGTGATCGTGTTGGCCGTCTCGCTGACGGTCGTGTTCGCGCTGCGCCGCGCCGGGGTGCCGACGATCGCCGCGCTGCTGCTGTGGGGCGTGGTGCTGGGCCCCGGCTGCCTGTGCCTGGTGCGCGAGCACGAGAGCATCGAGGTCGTGGCCGAGATCGGCGTGGCGATGCTGCTGTTCGGGATCGGTCTGAAGCTGTCGCTGCGAGAGCTGGCGCGCCTGCGCACCCTCATCCTCGGGGCGGGCGGGATGCAGGTCGGGCTGACCGTCCTGGCCGGCGTGATCGCAGCGTCCGCCTTCGGCTACCCGACCGGACAGGCCGTGTTCTTCGGGTTCCTGCTGGCCCTGAGCTCGACGGCCATCGTGCTGAAGATGTTCGAGAACCGTGGTGAGACCGACGCGCCGCAAGGG
>JAURXS010000339.1 GCA_030654305.1 bacterium
GGAGCGTCAGGCCGCCCAGGTTCGCGCCGAAGCCGCCGCCCGCGCCCCGGCGGCGGCTCCTGCTCCTGCTCCGGTAGCAGCCCCGGCAGCGCCGGCGGCTGCGACGCCCGCTCCGGTCGCGCCTGTCGCCGCCGCCCCGGCCCAGACGGCCGCGCCCGCCCCGACAGCCCCGGCCCCGGCTCCCGCGTCGGTCGAAGCCGCTGCGCCGACTCCGGTTCCGGCTCCGGCTCCAGCGGCTGTTCAACCGAACCAGACCCGCACCTATGAGCCGTCGCGCGAGCGTCGTGACGATCGTTCCAGCACCACCACCTACCGTCCGCCCAACGCCGGACCGTTCAACCAGCGTGCCCCGCGACCGGACGCCAACGCCAACTTCGGCCAACGGACTCCGCGTCCCGACGCTGATCGCGGAAGCTTCACCCCGCGCCCGCCCCGTGAGGGTGACGCCCGTCCGCCGCGCGACGGTGGCGGCGGTCGTCCCGGCGAGACCGTCCGCTACTCGGCCCTGGCCCCGCGCCCCGCGCCCCGTCCGGGCGCGGGCCCCGGCGGTCCGCGCGGTCCCCGTCCCGGCCAGCCTGCCGAGGCCCCGGCCACACCCGAAGTCCAGCGCGCCACGCGCCAGGCCCCCCGTCCGGGCGGCGCCGGCGCGGTCATCGACCGCCGTCCGGAGGACGATGACGATCGGCGCAAGGGCGCTGCCCCCGGCAAGGCCGTCTCGCGCACCAAGGGCGAACCCAAGCGCCGCGAAGGCCGTCTGACCATCCAGGTCCTGGCCGGCGATGACGAGGGCGCGGCCGAACGCATGCGCTCCCTGGCCTCGGTTCGCCGGGCCCGTGAACGCGAAAAGGAAAAACGCCGTGGCGGCGGCGCCGAACAGGCCCGCGCCGCGCGCGAAGTCGTGATTCCCGACATCATCACCGTGCAGGAACTGTCCAACCGGATGGCCGTGCGCGGCGTCGACATCATCAAGTTCCTGATGCGTCAGGGCGTGATGCTGAAGATCAACGACGTGATCGACAACGACACCGCCGAGCTGGTGGCCACCGAA
>JAURXS010000340.1 GCA_030654305.1 bacterium
CCGGCTGCGCGGCCGGCCTGCCCCCGGCGGATCCCGGCTTCCCCCGCTTCACGCCGGAGCAGCTGCGCGCCGACGGCTATCCCGACCCGCACCACGCCCACGTCCTGCCGGGCTGGACGCCCCGCCGCGACGCCGCGGGGCGCGAGTTCGGCTACCGCACCGTCTGCGACGGCCCGCGCTGGCTCGACCGCCCCGACGTCGCGCGGGCCGCGGGCCGGCTGTCGTTGGGGCCGTTCACCGTGGATTTCGACACGGCGTACGACCCCTGCCAGATCGCCCCGCTGCTGGAACACTGCGAAGCCGCCCTGGTCGACGTGGGCGCCCTGCTGGGCCTCGCGCCCGTCGGCGGCCTGCCGATCCTCAACCCCGACAACCTCGACGAGTACGGGCAGCTCACCGGTCAGGGACCCTGGCGCATGATGAGCTACCGCGACGGCGCCTGCACCATCCAGCCGGTGCCGGTGCTGATCGCGCGCACGCTGCTGCCCCACGCCGCCTGCGAGCTGACGGCGCGCTGGCTGCTGGACGTCAACGGTTGCGGCGCGCTGCCGCTCTGGCTGCGCGAGGGCCTCGCGGTCTACGCCGCCGACCTCGGCGTCCACCTGAACAACTACATGGGCCAGTTCCGTCCCGACGGGCCGGTCCTGCTCTCGCCGGGCGAGGCCGCAGCGCTGTTGGCGGCCGGACCCCTGCCCGACCCCGAGCTCGACCGCCAGATGCACCGCCGCGCCCAGTACTCCGTGTTCGTCATGGTCTGGCGGCTGGTCGAGGAGCACGGCGGCCCGACCCGCCTGCGGAACCTTCTTGCCGACGTCCGCGACGGCGACGCGCCCGACGACGCCTGCCGCGCCGCGTATGGCCTGGACCTCGCGGCCTTGACCGCGCAGCTCGACGCGACGCAGGGCCCGGAGCCCATCGGCGACGCCGTGCAGTCGCGCAGCCCCCACTTGCCCGGTGCGGCCCGCGACGGCGCCGCGCCCGAGAAACGGACCAGCGATGAGTGACACGTCCGCCGTCCGCCTGCGCTTCGCGCCCAGCCCCACGGGCTACCTGCACGTGGGCGGGGCGCGCACGGCCCTGTTCAACTGGCTCCACGCCCGCAAGACGGGCGGCGCCTTCATCCTGCGCATCGAGGACACCGACCAGGAGCGCAGCACCGACGCCGCCTACCAGGCCATCCTGCGCAGCATGGAGTGGCTGGGCCTCACCTGGGACGAGGGCCCCGGCGTCGGCGGCCCCTGCGGCCCCTACCTGCAGTCCGAGCGGCTCGAGGTCTACCAGCAGCAGGCCGCGGCCCTGCGCGCGAGCGGCCGCCTCTACCGGTGCTTCTGCACCGGCGAGGAGATCGCGGCCCGCAACGTGGCGCGCGGCGAGCAGGAGAGCGCGGGTTACGACGGGCACTGCCGCGAACTCGCCGCGGCGCAGGTCGCGGCCTTCGAAGCCGACGGCCGCGCGCCGAGCTGGCGCCTGCGCACGCCGGACGAGGGGGAGACGTTCTGGTACGACCTCGTCTACGACAAGCGCGAGTTCCGCAACGACCTGATCACCGACCGCGTCGTGCTGAAGCAGGACGGGTTCCCGACCTACAACTTCGCCGTCGTGGTCGACGACCACCTCATGCGCATCAGCCACGTGCTGCGCGGCGACGACCACGTCAGCAACACGCCCTTCCAGCTGCAGATCTACGACGCGCTGGGCTGGGAGCGCCCCAAGTTCGGGCACATGCCGATGATCCTGGGGCCGGACCGCAAGCGCCTCAGCAAGCGCCACGGCGCCACCAGCGTCGAGGAGTTCCGCGACCAGGGCATCCTGCCCGACGCGATGATCAACTACCTGGCGCTGCTGGGCTGGTCGCCCGGCGCCTCCGGCGACGAGGTGTTCACGCGCGAGGCGCTGGTCAAGGCCTTCAGCCTCAAGCGCGTCAACAGCTCGCCGGCCGCCTTCGACTACGACAAGCTGACCCACATCAACGCCCAGCACCTCAAGCGGCTCGGACCGGCCGACCGTCTCGCCCTCGCCGAGCCCATGCTCGACGCGCGCGGCTGGGCCCTGGATCCCGCCTGGCGCGCGCCCGCGGACGACACCCGCGACTACCTGACGAAGGTGCTCGCCATGCTCGGCGGCCGCTTCAGCGACCTGCGCCGCATCCCCGAACAGATCGGCTTCTTCTTCACCGACGATTTCCCCGTCGATCCCGAGGCGGCCGCCCACCTGGCGGGCGCCGAGATCCCGGCCCGCCTGCTGGCGCTGGCCGACCGGCTGGAGGCCGCGCTGCCGCCGCAGGGTCCGGCCCCCCAGGACGTCTACGAGGAGGCCGTCCGCGGCCTCGCCGCCGACCTGGGCCTGGAGGCCGGCGACCTGATCCACCCCTGCCGCGTCGCCCTGACCGGCCTGACGCGCAGCGCGGGGATGTTCGAGGTCATGTGGCTGATCGGCGGGCCGCGCACCGTGGCGCGGCTGCGCGCCGCCGCCCGCTGAACCGGCTGCTCCCGCTCGCCGCAGAGGGAGGCGTCCGCTGTACCTGCGCATCCTGATCCGCTACCTGCTGGTCTGGGGCGTCTCGGCGGCCTCGCTGGCGCTCGTGGCGCTGCTGTTGCCGGGGATCTGGATCGACACGGGCGTGCCGCGCTGGTGGCTGACCGCGGCGCTGCTGCCGGTGGAGTTCGGCCTGTTGCTGCTGCTGCTGCGCCCCCTGCTCGTGCTGGCGACCCTGCCCCTGAACGCCGCGACCCTCGGCCTGCCGACGCTCCTGTTCAACGGCTTCATCCTCTACCTGACGGCCGCGACCTCGCGGGTCGTGAACATCGACAACCTCGGCTACGCCTTCCTGGGCCTGGTGGTGATGACCGCGGTCAACGGCGCGGTCACCGGCTGGCTGGGGATCGACGACGTCTACCCCTTCTTCCAGACGATCCTGCGCCGCGTCGGTCGCCGCTACGGCCCGCGGGCGCGGCCCGGCCAGGTGCGCGGACTGCTGATCCTGCAGGTGGACGGGCTGTCGTGGCGCAGCTGCGCGCGCGCCCTGCGCCGCGGCCGCATGCCGACGATGGCCGGCCTGCGCGCGCTCGGGACGCACCGGCTGCACCGCTGGCACTGCGGCGTGCCGTCCAACACGCCGGCCGTGCAGAGCGGCCTGTTCTACGGCACGCGGGCGCGCCTGCCCGGTTACCGCTGGTACGACCGCCACGAACGCCGCGTGCTGGTCGCCAGCCGCGCCGAGGACCTGCGCGCCGCCGAGGCCGGGTTCGCCTTCGGCGACGGCCTGCTCGCCGGCGGTTCCTGCATCAACAGCCTGCTGTCCGGCGGCGCCGCCAAGCGCCTGATGACCCTCAGCGCGCTGCGCGAGCCGGACGACCACCGCCGCCCCGGCGAGCGCGCCGACTTCTCGCTCTTCTGGCTCAGCCCCTACGCCTACACCAGCGCCGTGGCGGCCACGTTCTGGGACTTCATGACCGCCCTGTCCTGGAACGCCCAGTCGCGCTTCCACCCGCGCAAGCGCACCGTCCGCCGCAGCTTCCGCCAGGCCGCGATGCGGGCCGTCGGCAACGCCTTCCTGCGCGAGACCTCCCACTTCTGGCTGGCGCAGGACGTGGTGCGGGGCGTGCCGGTGATCTACTCGAACTTCGTGGGCTACGACGAGGTGGCCCACCACGCCGGGCCCGACGCCGGCGAGGCCCTGGCGACCCTGACCGGCTTCGACCGCAAGCTGCAGAAGTTGCGCCGGCTCGTGCGCGACGCCTCGCCGATCGACTACGACGTGGTCGTGCTGGCCGACCACGGGCAGAGCCCTTCGCTGCCGTTGCGGGCGCACAGCGGCGAGACCCTCGAGGCGCTGGTCGCGCGGCTGGCCGGCCGCGTCCGCCCCGTGCTGCCGCCCCGCGACAGCGAGGCCGCCTACTTGGGCGCGCTGCTGGCCGAACTGCGCGACGAGGGGCCGGACCGCCGGTCCTGGCTGGCGTTCCAGAGCCGTCTCACGCTCGAGCGCCTGCGCGACGAAGAACCCGATCACGACGCGGGCGCGGGCGGGGAGTCGTCGCTGGTCGTCTGCGTCTCGGGCGGGCTCGCCCACATCTACCGCGAGGGCGCGCAGCGCCCCCTGCGGCTGGCCGAGATCTCTTCGCTGTATCCGGGTCTGGTGGAAGGCCTCGCCAGCCACGCCGGCATCGGCTTCGTGCTGGTGCGCGGCGACGACGGCGAGGCCCTGATCATCGGCCGCGACGGCGTGCGCAACCTCGACACCGGGGAGCTGCGGGGCGAGTCCGATCCCCTGGCCCCCTACTGGGACGAGGCCCTCTGGACCGGCGAGCTGTCGGCCCTGCTGTCCCACCCCCACGCCGGGGACCTGATCGTCAACGGGGCCCTGCTGCCGGACCGCCGCGTCGTGGTCTTCGAGGAGCAGCTGGGCAGCCACGGCGGCCTCGGCGGCCCCCAGACCGATCCCTTCATCCTGCTGCCGGTCTCCTGGGGCACCACGCACGCCGACCTGCGCTCC
>JAURXS010000341.1 GCA_030654305.1 bacterium
CGTTCGCGGCGATGACGGCGCTGGCGGGGGTGCTCTACGTGGTCGCGCTGGTGGGGCTGCGGGTGGTGGGGCGGGAGGACCTGGAGTTGGTGACGGGGTTGTTGCCGGGGAGGCGGTGAGCGCGGCGCCCGCCTGATCCAGATCTCGTGAGCGCCGAGCATCGCGAACGGCTCGATCGTCGCCGCGTCCCCGGACTGGCCGTCGGCCGCATCCTGGTTTTTCATGTGCTGGATGCGGCACCAGCAGCCATCCGGGAGCGGAGGGGGACGATGAGCGTACCGTTCGAGATCACGGGCACCGACCATCTGGGCTTCGTCGTGGGCAACGCCCGCCAGGCGGCCATCTACTACCAGGAGCGCTTCGGCTTCACGCCCGTCGCCTACAAGGGGCTCGAGACGGGCAGCCGCGACGCCTCGGCCTGGGTGCTGCGCCAGGGGAAGATCACCCTGGTCCTCGAGACGCCGCTGAAGCCCGACCACCACCTCAACACCCACCTCGCGCGCCACGGCGACGCCGTGCAGGACATCGCGTTCCTGGTGGACGACGCGCGGCGGGCCTGGGAGTGGACCACCGGGCACGGCGCCCGGTCGGTGCGCGGGCCGGAGGTGCGCGAGGACGCGCACGGCCGGGTCCTGCTGGCGACGATCGCCACCTACGGCGACACGACCCACACCTTCGTCCAGCGCGACGGCTACCGCGGCGTCTTCCTGCCCGGCTACGAGCCGGTCGCCCCGACGCAGCCGGTCGAGGGGGCGGGGCTCGAGTTCGTCGACCACATCGTGGGCAACCAGGGCGACCGCGAGATGGAGCGGGTGGCGCGCTGGTACGAGGAGGTTTTCGGCTTCCACCGCATCTGGACCGTCGACGACAAGGACGTGTCGACCGCCCACTCGGCCCTGCGCAGCATCGTGGTCGCCAGCGTGAACGAGCGCATCAAGATGCCGATCAACGAGCCGGCCGACGGCTTCAAGAAGTCGCAGATCCAGGAGTACGTGGAGGCCAACTTCGGCCCCGGCGTCCAGCATGCGGCCATGTACTCGCACGACATCGTCGCCACGGTCGAGCGGCTCCGGCGCCACGGCGTCGAGTTCCTGGAGATCCCCGACGCCTACTACGAGACGCTGCTGGACCGCGTCGGGCCCATCGACGAGGATGTCGGCGTGCTGCGCCGGCACGGGATCCTCGTAGACCGCGACGACAGCGGCTACCTGTTGCAGCTGTTCACACGGCCTCTGCAGGACCGGCCCACGCTCTTCTTCGAGATCATCCAGCGCAAGGGCGCGCGCAGCTTCGGCAAGGGCAACTTCAAGGCCCTGTTCGAATCCATCGAACGCGAGCAGGCGCGCCGCGGCAACCTGTAACCGGAAGCGGAACGCCCGATGAAGCTCTGCTCCTACGCCCGCCGTCCGGGCGACCTCCCGCGCCTGGGCCTCGTGCGCACGGACGAGGTGGTCGACGTCGTCGCCGCCGCCTCCCTGCTGAACCGCGACAACGGTGCGCGTGACTGGACCGGCGTGCCGGCGACCATGCAGGAGGCCCTGGACGACTGGGACCGCTGCGAGCCGCTGCTGCGCACGCTCGCCCAGGCGGCCGGCGGCCTGAAGCGCGACGTCGCGCGCGACGGCGACCGCCCCGCGGTCCTGCCGCTCGACGGCGTGCAACTGCTGTCGCCGCTGCCGCGGCCGCCGTCGTTCCGCGACTTCTACGCCTTCGAGCGGCACGTGCGCGCCGCGCGCGGCCACCGCGGCCTGGACATGGTCCCGCAGTGGTACGAATTCCCCGTCTTCTACTTCTCGAACCCGGCCGTGATGCTGGGCCACGGCGCGACGCTCGCGACGCCGCCGGACACCGCCGAGCTGGATTTCGAGCTGGAGGTCGGCGCGATCATCGGGCGCGCCTGCCGCGACCTGGCTCCGGCGGAAGCCGAGGCGACGATCGCCGGCTACTGCGTGCTGAACGACTGGTCCGCCCGCGACCTGCAGCGGGCCGAGATGAAGGTGGGCCTGGGGCCCGCCAAGGGGAAGGACTTCGCCACGGGCCTCGGGCCCTGGCTCGTGACCCCGGACGAGATCG
>JAURXS010000342.1 GCA_030654305.1 bacterium
TTCTCGCTGGCCATCACCGAGGACGTGCCGCCGCCGCCGCCGCCGGCCAACGACGTCTGCGCGGGCGCCATCGACCTGCAGAGCTTCGACACCAACGTCTTCACGGTCGACCTCTGCGCCGGCTACACCAACAACTACGACGCCGGCGGCACCACGGGCTGCACCGGCTACGCCTCCGCCGGCAAGGACGCCACCTACAAGGTCTACCTGGCCGCCGGCGAGAACCTCACCGCCTCGATGGTCAGCGCCCACGACTCGGCCCTGTGGCTCGTGACCGACTGCGCCGCCGCCGCCGCGACCTGCGTCGCCGGCGCCGACGAGACCACGGCCAACGGCGTCGAGACCATCAGCTACAGCGCCGCCGCTGCCGGCTGGTACTACCTGATCATCGACGGGTACGGCGCCGACGCGTGCAACGTCGCCACCGTCACCATCGACGCGCCTGTCGCCAACGAGAATTACCAGTGGGGCGGCGTGAAGGCGATGTTCAAATAACTCGCCTCCTCGACCAGCGCGGGCCCTGCGGGTCCGCACGGCGAAGGCCCCTCCCGACCGGGAGGGGCCTTTCGCTTCGGTGACGCGGGGCGCCTCAGGGCAGGAGCCGGATCGTCAACCCATAGTCCTGCGCGCCCGGCGGCGGCGAGGCGTTCCAGTCGCCGCAAGCGTGGCTCCCGTCGGTGACGAAGGTCGCGAGGTAGCGGCCGGCGGGGAGCTCGATCTCGCCGTCGAACAGCAGGTTCTTGCCCGCGCCGCCGGCGGGCCGCGACGCCGCGGCGGTCATCGTCCAGACTTCCCGGTCACTGCCGAGGTCCGTGATCGAGCCGTGGTCGAACATCCTGCGCCCACCCTCCCCCAGACAGCGGACCCGCAGACGGGAGGCGCGGGCCAGCGAGAATTCCTCGCGCAGTTCGGCGTCGTTCCCCGGCCGCACCAGCCGTACCAGCAGTTCCGGCGAACGGGTGACGGCGACGTCCGCGGGCGTGCTGGGCAGCGCGCCGACGTCGGCGGCGACCGGCATCAGGCGTAGGCCCCAGGCTTCGGGATCGTAGGGAGGCAGGTCGTGCCAGTCGCCGGGGCCGTGGACGGCGTCGCTGAGGAACCCGGCCAGGTAGTCGCCCGCGTTCAGCGCCAGGGTATCCTCCCAGCGCACGTTGACGGCGGCGTTGCCCGCCGGCCGCGGCGTCGCGTCCTCGGCGGTCCAGACCGTCCGACCGGTGCGCGCATCCTCGATCCAGCCGTAGTCGAGCGCCTGGTCGCCCCCCTCGCCGGCCTCGCCGGTGACCGCCACGGTCAGCCGCGCCGTGCGCGTCAACCGGAAGGGGACGGTCGCGATGTGGGACGCGGCGGGGCGCACGACGACGGGCCACGCGGGCGGCGGCGGCGCGGCGGGCAGCAGCACGAGGCCGCCGCTCGGCGTGACCGAAGCCTCGCACTTGCCGAAGTAGTCACCCGGACGGGCCTGCGGGTCCTCGCGGTTGAGCAGGTCGGCCAGGTCGTTCAGCACCGATTGCCATTGGTGGAACGCCTTCCCCTGGCGCGAGCCCCGGCCCGCGGCGAGGTAGAGCACGTAGTCGCCGGGCTCCAGACGCACGCGGGCCGCTCCGCGTCGCAGCAGCCGGCTTGAGCCGACCGGCTCGCCCGCGTCGGGGTCCTGGCACCAGACCGGCGCTTCGTCGCCCCGCCGCAGCAGCCAGGCGCGGACGGCATCGCTGCCGGCGAACTTCTGCCGCAGCCCCACGGCCACGATTTCGACCTCGCCCGCCGTCTCGAGGCGGAAACCGGCGCTCAACAGATTCCCGGGTTCAGGGGCGGCGAGCCTGACCGCGTCGGCCCAGGCAGGCGAGGCGGCGAGCAGGCAGAGCAGGCAGAGCAGGATCGACGGGACGGGTCGCGCGCGCATGGTCGGCTCCTCGGTTCGGTGCGGGTCCTTTACGACGCCGCACCTGCGGGGTTGCATTCGTCGCCGGATTGGCTTTCCATGGTGGGGGCTCACCGACGGAGAGGGACGATGCTGCGACGCTTCACACTTGTCACCACGTTCCTGTTGTTCGCGTCCGGCACCGGCGGCGCCGCCGACCGGGACACGGCCGCGCGCCCCCTGGTGCTGGTCAGCATCCCGCCCCAGGCCTGGCTCGTGGAACGGCTGGCCGGCGACCGTGTCGCCGTGCTGGAACTCGTGCCCCCGGGCGCCTCCCCCCACGCCTACGATCCCACGCCCCGCCAGCTGGCGGCGGCCGCCGAGGCCGCGCTCTGGTTCACCGTGGGCGCCACCATGGAACAGGCCCTGCAGCCGCGCCTGCAGAGGATGCTGCCGGACCTGCTCGTCGTCCCCACCGCGGACGAGGCGGTGGGTGTCCCGGCGGACCCGCACGACGACGGCGACGGGCACCTCGGCGAGGGCGTTCACGAGCACGACCCGCACGTCTGGCTCGATCCCGTCATGGCCGCCGACGCGGCCGCGCGGATGGCCGCGGCCCTGGGCCGCCTCGATCCCGACGGCGCCGCCGTCTACGCCGGGCGCCTGGGCGTGCTGCAGCGCGAACTCGCCGACCTCGACCGCGAACTGGCGGCGACCCTGGCCCCGGTGCGCGGCGGGGAACTGCTGGTGATGCACCCCGCGTTCGGCTGGCTGGCCGAACGTTACGGCCTCACCCAGACCGCCGTCGAGCAGGGCGGCCAGTCGCCCAGCCCACGCCACCTCGCCGAACTGCTCGAGCGCGCCCGCGCCCGCGGCGTGCGCACGCTCTTCCTGCAGCCGCAGACTTCGCCGGACCAGGCGCGGGCCGTGGCCCGCGAGGCGGGCCTCGAGGTGGGCGTGCTGGATCCGCTGGCCCGCGACTACGCGGCGAACCTGCGCCTCATGGCGGCGGCGATGCTCGCCGCGCTGGCGCCGGCCGCGCCGTGAGCGCCGCCCCGGTCATCCGCGTCCGCGACCTGGACTACGCCTACGGCCGTCAGCCGGCGCTGCAGGGCGTGAGCTTCGACGTCCACGCCCTGGACTTCGTCTCGGTCATCGGCCCCAACGGCGGCGGCAAGTCGACCCTGCTGAAGCTGCTGCTGGGCCTGCTCTCGCCGCGGCGGGGCACGGTCGAGGTGTGCGGCGGCCCGCCGTCGAAATCGCGCCTGAAGCTGGGCTACATGCCCCAGCGCGTGGAACTGGACCCGCGCTTCCCGGTCACCGTCATGGACGTGACCATCATGGGCCGCCTGGGCTTGCGCCCGACCCTGGGCCCCTACCGGCGCCGCGACCGCGAAGCCGCCCTGGCCGCCTTGGAGGCGACCGACGCGGCCGACCTGCGCGATCGGCCCTTCTCCGAGCTGTCGGGCGGCCAGCGCCAGAAGGTGCTGATCGCCCGCGCGCTGTGCGGCGACCCGGAGGTCCTGTTGCTGGACGAGCCCACCGCCAGCCTCGACCCGACGGTCCAGGACGACCTGTACGCCCTGCTGAACCGCCTGAACGCCACGCGCACGATCCTGATGGTGTCCCACGACGTGAGCATGGTCTCGCGCTTCGTCAACCGTGTCCTCTGCGTCAACCGCACCTGCGTCGAGCACTGCGTGACCGAGATCCCGCGCGAGCTGTCCCTGCTCTTCGACGCCCGGGAGGACCTGCGCCTGGTCCGCCACGACCACGACCACTCCGGTCATCCCCCGGCCGGCGGCGCCTGCCGTGATTGAGTTCCTGGAAGCCCTGGGCCGCCACGCCTTCCTGCGCCACGCGCTGCTGGCCGGCGCCCTGGCCAGCGTCGCGAGCGGCGTGGTCGGGACCTACGTCGTCACGCGCCGCATCACCGGCATCGCCGGCAGCCTCGCCCACGCCGTGCTGGGCGGCATGGGCCTGGCCATCTGGCTGCGCACGGTGCACGGCTGGGCCTGGCTGACGCCCCTGCACGGGGCCGTGTTCGCGGCGGTGCTCGGCGCGGTGATCATCGGCGCGGCGCGCGCCCGCGGCGGCGACCGCGAGGACACGGTCATCTCGGCCCTGTGGGCCGTCGGCATGGCCGTCGGCGTGCTGTTCCTGTTCCTGACGCCGGGCTACAAGGCCGACTTGATGACCTACCTGTTCGGCAACATCGTCATGGTGGACCCCGAGACGCTGCGCCTGCTGCTGGTGCTGGACGGGGTGATCCTGCTGGTGGTCGCGCTGTTCTACGACCCGCTGCTGGCGGTCTGCTACGACGAGGAGTTCGCGCGGCTGCGCGGCGTGCGCACCGACGCCGTCTTCACGCTGCTGCTGCTGCTGGTGGCGCTGACCATCGTCACGCTCATCTACGTGGTGGGCGTGGTCCTGGTGATCGCGCTGATCTCGCTGCCGGTGTCGGCCGTGGGGCGTTTCTCGCGGCGGCTGTGGCAGATGATGCTGCTGTCCGCCGCCCTCAGTTCGGTGCTGACGACCGCGGGGCTGGCCCTGGCCTATGCCGCCGACCTGCCGGCCGGCGCGGTGACGATCCTCCTGGCGGCGCTGGTCTACGTTTTGGCCGGCGTCGCGGCCGCCCTGAAGCGGCGGGCCTGACGGTTTCCCGCCTCACACACACGAACATCGGGGAGAACATGATGGAATACAGATTTCTCGGCAAGTCGGGCCTGAAGGTCTCGGCCCTCTCGTTCGGCTCGTGGGTGACCTTCGGCGACCAGATGGACGTCGACCTCGCCCACGACTGCATGAAGGCCGCTGTCGACGCCGGCGTCAACTTCTTCGACAACGCCGAGGTCTACGCCGCTGGCCGCTCCGAGGAGATCATGGGCGAGGTCCTGCGCCGCGCCGGCTGGAAGCGCAGCGACCTGGTCATCTCCACCAAGATCTTCTGGGGCGGTCCGGGACCGAACGACCGCGGCCTGTCGCGCAAGCACGTCATGGAGGGCACCGACGCCGCGCTGAAGCGGCTGGGCCTGGACTACGTGGACCTGATCTTCTGCCACCGCCCCGACCTCGAGACGCCGATCGAGGAGACCGTGCGGGCCATGCACCGGGTCGTGGAGAGCGGCCGGGCGTTCTACTGGGGCACCAGCGAGTGGAGCGCCGCGCAGATCCGCCGGGCCCACGACATCGCGCGCGCCGAGCACCTGACCCCGCCGACCATGGAGCAGCCGCAGTACCACATGCTGCACCGCCACCGCGTCGAGGTCGAGTACGCGCCGCTCTACGAGGAGATCGGCCTGGGCACCACGATCTGGTCGCCGCTGGCCAGCGGCATCCTGACCGGCAAGTACAACGACGGCATCCCCGAGGGCTCGCGCATGTCGCTGCCGAACTACCAGTGGCTGCGCCCCCACCTCGAGAGCGAGGAGGGCCGCCAGAAGATCGCCAAGGTCAAGCTGCTGGCGCCCCTGGCGCGCGAGCTGGACTGCACCATGGCCCAGCTGGCCATCGCCTGGTGCCTGGCCAACGACGACGTCAGCACGGTGATCACCGGCGCCTCGCGGCCCGAACAGGTGACGGAGAACATGAAGGCGCTGGAGGTGGCGGCGCGACTCACCCCCGAGGTGCTGGAGCGCATCGAGGGGATCCTCGACAATCGCCCCCAGCCGGAGAAGTGCTGGCGCGGGATGTAGGCGCGCTTCCTGCCGGGACAGGGGACGCGCTCCGGGCACCTCGTGTGCCCGGAGCGCTTGGCCTTCCGGCCCTTTCGCCATCCTGGCTTCAGGGCCTGCAGGACACCCCGGTCTCGGCA
>JAURXS010000343.1 GCA_030654305.1 bacterium
GCTCGTGGTGGCGCGACCACATGGAGCGCGGCACGACGCCGAACATGGCGCCCCCGTCGAGGCGGAAGGTGCCTTCGGTGAAGGCGCGGAAGTGCCAGTCGCCTCGTCGCATCTCGACTCCCGGTTCGGTCGTGGCTCCCGAATCCTTCGTTTCCCCTTGGCGCCGTCGAGCGGCGCCGTGCCACAGGGTAGCGCCCGGGGGTCCGGCGGGCAACCGTTCAGAGCGGCAGACCGGCGGGGCTCAGCCCGCGTCCAGGGTACGCCCCACCGCCTCGGCCAGCGGCCGCAGCCCCGCCATCAACTCCCGGAATCCCTCCGGCGTCAGGCTCTGGTCCCCGTCCGACAGCGCGCGGTCGGGATCGGGGTGGACCTCCACCATGATCCCGTCGGCGCCGGCCGCCAGGGCCGCGCGCGCCAGTGCCGGCACGTAGGCCCGCACGCCGGCGGCATGGCTCGGGTCGACGATCACCGGCAGGTGGCTGAGCGACTTGATCACCGGCACCGCCGAGATGTCGCAGGTGTTGCGCGTGGCCTTCTCGAAGGTGCGGATGCCGCGCTCGCAGAGCACGACCTGGGCGTTGCCGTTGGCGACCACGTACTCGGCGGCCAGCAGCAGCTCCTCGATCGTGGACATCAGTCCGCGCTTGAGCAGCACCGGGCGGCGCACCCGGCCCACCGCCTCCAGCAGCGAGTAGTTCTGCATGTTGCGCGCGCCGATCTGCAGCATGTCCGCGTAGCGCGCCACCAGCGGGACCTGTTCGGGGGACATGACCTCGGTCACCACGGCCATGCCGGTCTCGTCCCCGGCGCGGCGCAGCAGGCGCAGGCCCTCCTCCCCCATCCCCTGGAAGCTGTAGGGCGAGGTGCGCGGCTTGAAGGCGCCGCCGCGCAGGATGCGGGCGCCCGCTGCACGCACCGCCCGGGCCGTCGCCAGCACCTGCTCGGCGCTCTCGACCGAGCAGGGACCGGCCATGACCGCGATCTCGCGGCCGCCCACCAGGGCGTCCCCGACGCGCACGACCGTCGGCTCCGCGCGGAAGTCGCGGTGCACCAGCTTGTAGGACTTCGACAGCGGCGCGACCTGCTCGACGCCGTCGCGGTCGGCCAGCGCGCGCAGCGGCCCCTCGTCGGCGGCGCCCACGACGCCGATGACGGTCTGCCGCGCGCCGCGCGACGGCCGCGGGGCGTGCCCGAGGCCCTCGATCTCGCGCAGGATCGCGCCGATCTGGGCGACGGTGGCGTCTTCACGCATGACGATGATCACGACGTTACCTCCCGGGCGGGCGGCGCGAGGGCCTCCCGCATCCCGTGCAGGAAATCGGCGACGCTGCGGACGCCGGACCGCGCGTCCGCCGCCGACTGCAGCAGCCGCACCAGGGCGCTGCCGACGATCACCCCGTCGGCCGCGCGGGCGACCCGCCGCGCGCCGTCGGGGTCGGCCACGCCGAAGCCGACGTAGCAGGGCAGGTCGGTG
>JAURXS010000344.1 GCA_030654305.1 bacterium
ACGCCTCGCCCCAGCTGTCGCGCCTGCGCCGCGAGGCGCGCGAGCAGGAGCGCCAGGCCCGCGCGGCCGTGCAGCGCGCGATGGCCGACGCGCGCGAGCGCGGCTGGACGACCGGCACCGAGGTCACGCTGCGCGGCGACCGCCTGTGCCTGCCGGTCCGCTCGGGCTCGAAGCGCCTGGTCGAGGGCATCGTGCACGACCGCTCGGCGACGGGCGGCACCCTGTTCATCGAACCCGCCGCGGTCGTCGCGCTGCAGAACGACCTGATCGAGACCCGGCTGGCCGCCGCCGCCGAGGCCGAGCGCATCCTGCTGGAGCTCAACCGTGCGGCGGAGGCGGCGGCGCCCGCGCTGCGCGAGGCCTGCGAGCTCTCCCTGCGCGTCGACGAGACGCGGGCCGCCCTGCTGTGGAGCCGCGCGGTGCGGGGCGCGCGCCCCGCGCTGGCCGTGGGCGGCGCCCTGGACGTCCGCGTCGGCCGCCACCCGCTGCTGCTGGACCGCGAGGGCGCGGACGTCGTGCCGCTGGACCTGGCCATGCCCGACGGGGCGCGCGTCCTGGTGATCAGCGGCCCCAACGCCGGCGGCAAGTCGGTGGCGCTGAAATGCGCGGGCCTGCTGTGCCTGCTGGCGCAGTGCGGCTGGGACGTGCCGGCGCGCGAGGACACGCGGCTGCCGCTGCTGGGGCGCCTCGACGTCGACCTCGGCGACGACCAGTCCATCGCCCGCTCGCTCAGCAGCTTCTCGGCGCACCTGTCCCACCTGGCGGGCTTCCTGTCCCGCGCCGACGGCGACTCCCTGGTCCTCTGCGACGAGATCGGCAGCGGCACCGACCCCGACGAGGGCACGGCCCTGGCGTTCACCGTGCTCGAGGCCCTGGCCGACCGCGGCGCGCTCGTGCTGGCCACCACGCACTCCGGCCTGCTGAAGGCCGCCGTCGCCGACCATCCGCTGATGGTCAACGCCGCGATGGACTTCGACGAGACGAACCTGGCGCCGCTGTACACCCTGCGGGCGGGCGTGCCCGGGGCGAGCCACGCCTTCGCCATCGCCGCGCGCCTGGATTTCCCGGACGGCCTGGTGGAACGGGCCCGCGCGCGCGTCGGCGAGGACCGCTTTCGCATCGAGCACCTGCTGACCGAGCTGGGCACCCGGGCCCGCGACCTGCAGGAGCGGCAGGTCGAGGCCGGCCGGCTGGTCGAGGCGTCCCGCCGCGAGCACGAAGCCCTGTCGCTGCGTCTCGCCGGCATCGACCGCGAACGGACCGCCGCCCTGGCGGCGGCCCGCCGCGCGGGCGAGGAGTTCCTGGCCGAGGCGCGCCGGACCCTCGAACGCCTGGTGCGCGACCTGCGCGGCGAGGGGCCGCGGACCCGCACCATCCGCGACGCCCGTGACGAGCTGGCCGGCCTGGACGCGCGCCTGCCGCCCGAGGCGCCGCAGCCTCCCGTCGCGACGCCCGCCGCGGGCGACCGCGTGCGCGTGCCCCACCTCGGTCTGGACGGGCGGGTCGTCGAGGTCCGCGGCGGCCGGCTGGTGGTCCTCGCGGGGGGGATGCGCCTGTCCCTGCCCGCCGGCGCGATCGCGGCCGCCACCGGCGGGAGCGAGGACGGGACGTCCCGGCCGGTCGCCCCGTTCCCATCAATGGTCGCCGGGAGCTGCGACGCGACCGAACTCGACCTGCGCGGCTTCCGCGCGGAAGAGGGCTGGGAGGCGCTGGACCGCCTCATCGACCGGGCGATCCCGGCCGGCACCGGCGAGATCGGTGTCATCCACGGCTTCGGGACCGGCCGCCTGCGCGCCTACCTGCTGGAGCGCCTGGCCCGCGACCCCCGCGTCGCCGGCTTCCAGGACGCCCCCGCCGACCAGGGCGGGCAGGGTCGGACCGTCGTCCGCCTGGCCTGAACGCGGGCCCGCGCCCTGGAAATTGGACTTCCGGGTGGTAAACTGGTACGTTGGCCGATCGCGGCGTGCGCGCAGCGAGGAGTCGGACCAGGGCCACAGGAGCGTCGCGCCGATGTCACCCGTTCTGCC
This sequence comes from bacterium, assembly GCA_030654305.1. Taxonomy (NCBI): domain Bacteria; species bacterium. Next base: position 2,028 of record JAURXS010000344.1, read on the forward strand.
CAAGGACCTCGTTGCCCGCATCAAGGAAGAGACCGACATCGCGGCGGTCGTGCGCGAGTACGTCACGCTGCGCGCCGCCGGGACGAACCTCGTCGGGCTCTGCCCCTTCCACCGCGAGAAGACCCCCAGCTTCAACGTCAACCCCCACCGCCAGATCTACAAGTGTTTCGGCTGCGGCGAGGGCGGCGACGTCATCTCGTTCCTGATGAAGCTGCAGGGGCTGTCCTTCCCCGAGGCGCTGGAGATCCTGGCCCGTCCCCTCGACGTGGACCTGGCCCGCTTCCTGGTGGACAACGACGAGGCCGAGGGCGAGCGCCAGGCCTTCTTCCGCGCGCAGGAAGCGGCCGCCGCCCTGTGGAGCGAGGCCTACTGGGGGCGCGAGGGCGCCGAAGCCCGCGCCTACCTCGAGGGCCGCGGCTTCGGGCAGGAGATCCTGCGCCGTTACGACGTCGGTTTCGCGCCGGCCGCCACGTCGTGGCTCGTCGAGGGGCTGACCCGCCGCGGCGTCGACCGCGACCTCGCCCAGAGGACCGGATTGGTGCGCGCCGGGCACGGCGGAGAGCCTTTTGCTTATTTCCGCAACCGGATTATCTTTCCCGTCCGTAACATCGCCCAGCGCATCGCGGGTTTCGGGGGTCGGATCCTGGGCGAGGGGGAGCCCAAGTACCTCAACTCCGCCGAAGGTCCCTACTTCAGCAAGCGCGAGTTGCTGTACGGCTTCGCCATGTCCCGGATCCCCATCGCACGACACAAGACGGCCATCCTGGTCGAGGGCTACCTCGATCAGATCGCCTTGGCCCAAGCGGGCTTCGGCAACGGCGTCGCGACCTGCGGCACGGCCTTCACCCAGGAGCAGGCGAAGATCCTGCGCCGGGGCTGCTCGCGGGTGTTCGTCCTGTTCGACGGGGACGCCGCCGGGATCAAGGCCTCGGTCAAGGCCGCGGCCGCCGCCCTGGCCGGCGGGCTCGAACCCCGCATCGGGAGGTTGCCGCCCGGCGAGGACCCGGCGTCCTTCTTGCTTGGGCGCGACGCGTCGGCGCTGACCGCGGTCCTGGAGGCGGCCCCGGGCTACCTGCAGCTGCTGCGCGACCTCGCCGCCGAGAGCGGGCGGGGGCGCGAAGCGCGGGAACGGGCGGTCAAGCGCGCGATCGAGGCCGTGGCCGGCGTGCCCGACCCGATCCGCCGGGCCCTGCTGGTCGACGAGGCGGCCGAGGTCTTCGGTCTGGCGCGGGAACTGGTCGGCGCGGCGGTCGCCCGGCACGCGGAACCGCCCCGCGCCCCCGGCGCCGCCGCGGCGCGGAGCGACCCGGCGGGGGGGACCGTGGCCCAGCCCCTGCAACCTGACCGGGGCCTGCTGCGTGTGGACCCGGCGACGGTCGAGCAGCAGATGCTCGCCCACGCCCTGGCCGACGAGACGGGGGACGCGGCCGAGGCGATGCTGGACCTGTGGCCCGAAGCCGACTTCGCGCTGGAACCGGCGCGGCGGCTGCACGAGGAACTCGCGGCCTGGCGCGAGCAGCGCCGCCTCGGCGGCGCGCCGCCGCCGGCCGGATTCGTCCAGGAACGTTGGCACGCCCACGACGACGGCTTCCGCCGGCTCGTCACGGACCTGCTCACGAACCAGGAGGCCTGCAGCACGGGCGACCACGTGCGTGTCGTCCGCGACTGCCGCCATGTGCTGGAACAAGACCGCAAACGACGCCGCGACAGCGACAGGACCAGGACACGCGCCGGCGGACGAGGGGAATAGGCCTATGGCACAGACGAAGCTCGAGGCCGTGGTCGATCGGATCCGCAAGATCGCCAGCGACAACGGCGGCTACCTCCTGCTCGACCAGGTGAACGAAGCCATCGGCGACGTGGACCAGGTCGCCGAACTGTACGACCGGGTCCTGGACCGTCTCCTCGAGATCAAGATCGAGGTCTACGACAACTACGAGGAAGCGGCCCTCAAGCGGGCCAAGGAGACCGAGCGCCAGCGCCGCCGCACCGCCCAGCAGCGCAAGGCCCAGCGCAGCACGATGAAGTTCGACGACCCCGTGCGCATGTACCTGCGCGAGATGGGCCGCGTGCCGCTGCTGACCCGCCAGGGCGAGGTCGACCTGGCCAAGCGCATGGAGACCGGCCGGCTCGAGGTCCTCAAGGCGACCATCCGCTCGACCCTGACCCTGCGCGAGCTGCGCCAGATCGGCAACCAGCTGATCATCGACAACATCCAGGTCGACGAGGTCGTGCAGCACGACAGCAGCACCTGGAACGTCCACTACTCGCCCCGCAAGGAGGGCCAGCGCATCCTGCACGCCGTCGAGGCGATCGAGAAGTGGCAGGAGGAGCTGGTCGCCCACAAGCTCGAGCTGAAGAAGAACCGCACCGGCCCGCGCGCGGCCACGCTGACGCGCATGGTCCAGTCCCGCGAGCGCAAGATCCTGGACACCTTCCTGGACCTCCACCTGTCGCCGCAGCAGATCGACCAGCTCTCCAACCGGCTGATCCTGGTGCACCGCAAGGTCGAGGACCTCGACGCCCGCCTGAAGGGCGCGAGCAGCACCGTCGCCCGCGGGATCAAGAAGCAGATCGGGGAGGTCGAGCGCGAGGTCGGCCTCGAGCACAAGAAGCTCTCGGTCGTCGCGCGCGAGATCGAGGACGGACGGCGGGAGGTCGAGACCGCCCAGCGCGAGATGATCGAGGCCAACGTGCGGCTGGTCATCTCCATCGCGAAGCGCTACACCAACCGCGGCCTGGAATTCCTCGACCTCATCCAGGAGGGCAACAGCGGCCTGATGCGGGCGGTCGAGAAGTTCGACTACCGCAAGGGCTACAAGTTCTCCACCTACGCCACCTGGTGGATCCGCCAGGCGATCACCCGCGCCATCGCCGACCAGGCCCGCACGATCCGCGTGCCGGTCCACATGATCGAGGCGATCAACAAGGTGAACCGCGCCCAGCGGCAGCTCGTCCAGGAACTCGGCCGCGACCCCTCGCCCGACGAGATCGCCAAGAACCTGGACATGCCCCTGGAGAAGGTCAACGGGGTGCTCAAGGCCAGCATGGAGCCGGTGTCCCTGGACCGCCCCATCGGCGAGGACGAGGACAGCAGCCTCGGCGACTTCATCGAGGACACCGCGGCCGAATCCCCGTCCCACGTCGCCGCGCACGCGATGCTCAAGGACCAGCTGCACCGCGTGCTCAGCACCCTGTCGCGGCGCGAGGAGAAGGTCATCCGCCTGCGCTTCGGCCTCGGCGACGGCACGCCGCGCACGCTCGAGGAGGTCGGCACGATCTTCAAGGTCACGCGCGAGCGGGTGCGGCAGATCGAGGCGAAGGCGCTGCGGAAGCTGCGGCATCCCAGCCGCTGCCGCAAGCTGAAGGGCTACACGGAAATCGTTT
>JAURXS010000345.1 GCA_030654305.1 bacterium
TCCTTGCGCAGCGACAGGGTGCGCGCGCCGAAACTCGCGAGCAGGGCGGCGGGATCGGGTCCCGGCTCGCGGGCGATCACGCCCAAGGGCCAACCGTCGCGGTCGCCGGCCATCGCCGCCAGCAGTTCGGGTTCGAAGGACTGCACCTCGAGATCCAGGCGGCCGCGCCAGGGCGCGAGTTCGCGGCGCAGGTCCGGCCAGGAGCGCATCCCCTTGACCTCGACGAAGACCGTGAACGCGGGACCTCCCGCCGCCAGCGCCGCGAGCGCGTCCTGCAGCGACGGCAGGTCGCCGCCGCGCTTGGCGGGCCGGCCGCGGAGATCGGCGAGGTCGAGCCCGGCGATGAGACCCGCCGGCGTGTCCGCATCGTGGTGGACGACGAAGGCGCCGTCGCGCGCCTGGTGGACATCGAACTCGACGCCCGCGGCGCCGGAGGCCAGCGCCAGCCGGAAGGCCGCCAGGGTGTTCTCGGGGGCGTGCGCCGAGTCGCCGCGGTGGGCGAGGATCAGCGGGTGGGCGGGCGGCATGAGGGCGCTCCGTTGGGTTCGACGGCCGGGTTCGCCGACCGCCTCCGACAGGCGTGGCGGGAGGATTGTCCGCCGCCCCCGGCGGCCGTTCAAGCGATATCCGGGAAGGCGCCGGTCGCCGCCGCAGATTCCGATGTCGCGCGGGCGCCGGCCGTGATATCGATGCCGCAGACACGAGGGGAGGTGCATCGCGAGTGGGAGCGCAACGACAGGCATCACCGTTGTCCGGGGACGGGAACGCCCTGGCCCGGACCCTCGGCTTCCGCGAGGCGCTGTCGCTGGTTGTCGGCCGCATCATCGGGTCCGGCATCTTCCGCACGCCCGGCCCGATCATGGCGCTGACCGGCGGGGCCGCGCTCTTCTTCGGCACGTGGGTCCTGGCCGGCGTGATGACGCTGTTGAGCGCCCTGTGCTACGCCGAGATGGTGGCGATGCTGCCGCGTTCCGGCGGGCCGTACGCCTACCTCAAGGCCGCGTACCCGCCGTGGTGGGCGTTCCTGCGCGGCTGGGCGATGTTCTTCGTGTCCGAGACGGCGACGATCGCCGCCGTCGCGCTGGTCTTCGCCGAGTACGCGCGGGCGCTGTGGGAGGCGGGTGGCGGCGCGTCCTGGCCGCGCGGCCTCGAGACGGCTGCGGCCGCCGGCGGGGTGTGGCTGCTCACCTGGATCAACATCCGCGGCGTCCGCGCCGGTGGTCGCACCCAGAACGCGCTCACCGTGCTGAAGCTGGCCGCCCTCGCCGCGGTGGCGTGGGTCGGCCTGACCGCGGCCCGCGCCGCCGTTCCGGAACTCGCTCAGGCGCCGCTGGCGCGGCCCGGCGGCTGGGCGGCGGTCCTGGCCGTCGGCGCGTCGCTGCGCTACGCGTTCTTCGCCTTCAGCGGCTGGGAAGGGGCCACCTACGTGGCGGAGGAGGTGCGCGAGCCGGAGCGCAACCTGCCGCGCTCGCTGCTGTGGGGCATCGCCGTGGTGATGGCGACCTACCTGCTGGTGAACCTCGCCTACCTGCGGCAGCTGGGACCGGCCGGCATGGCCGCCTCGAAGCAGGTCGCCGCCGAGTCGATGCGCGTCGCGCTGGGGCCGGCCGGTGCGGTGCTCATCGCGATCGCGGTGGTGCTGAGCACCTTCGGCAACATCAACGCGCAGGTCCTGGTCAAGGCCCGCACCTGGCACGCGATGTCCCGTGACGGCCTGTTCCCGGCCGTGTTCGGCGGCGTCCACCCCCGGCACCGCACGCCGGTCGGCGCGCTGGCCGCGCAGGGCGCCTGGGCGACGGTCCTGCTGATCGCGGCCGGGCTCGCCGGGCGTTCCTACGAGACGGTCATCGACTTCTTCGCCTTCACCTCGGCGGTCTTCAACCTGTCGACCTTCGCCGCGGTCGCGGTCCTGCGCCGCCGAATGCCCGACGCGCCGCGCCCGTTCCGTGTGCCGGGCTGGCCCTGGACGCTCGGCGTCGTGCTGGTCATCCAGGCGGCGTTCCTGGTGGTCACGGCGATCACCGCGCCCCTGCCTTCGCTGCTGGGCGCCCTGCTCACTCTGACCGGCCTGGGCTGGTACTTCCGCCGTCGCCCGGATCGCTCGCCCCATCCGCTGCCCTAATACCTAGTCGATGAATATGAAAATAATCCAGCAAATGATCACAATATATCAAATATTAAGCTTCAAATAATGCTTATTCGCAATTTTCGTCACACGATCGTGCAGAATGATGGTATCCTTGTCTCTGCTCAATGATGGTAAACCGACATCGAGGCGGGACCTCGGTGTCATGTCGATGGTCGGAAACCCAAGGGGGGATGCAGATGAACCTGAACATGATTGCGAAAGGCCGCGCCGCGTTCCTGCTGTCGGCCCTGGTCCTGATCGCCGCCAGCCCCGCGTTGGCCACCCACATGGAGACCTTCGGCGCCACGGCCGACTGCGCCGGCTTCACCGTCGACTCGACGGTCATCTTCCGGGCCTACCCCATCGTGGTGCCCGAGGCGTTCGTCGCCTACAACGTGGTCCTCTCCCAGGGCGGCGTCCCGGTCCAGACCCGGACCGGCCAGGTCACGATCGTGCCCGCGTTCCCGACGGTCAGCCTGGCCGGGCTCTGGGACGGCGATCTCTGCGGCGACTACACGGTCGACGGCACGGTCGTCCTGACCACGCCGGCCTACCCGCAGGACAACGGCGACGTGCGCAACACCCGCACCTTCAGCGTCTCGTTCAACTGCGACTGCCCCGTGCAGGACGCCTGCCACTTCACGCCCGGCTACTGGAAGAACCATCCCGCCGACTGGCCGATGATGAGCTTCAGCCTCGGCGGCGTGGCCTACAACCAGGCGCAGCTGATCGCGATCATCCGCCGGCCGGTGCGCGGCGACGCCACGGTCATCCTGGCCCACCACCTGATCGCCGCCATGCTGAACGTCGCCAACGGCGCCAGCAACGGCATCCAGGACGCCATCGACGACGGCAACGCCTTGCTGGCCATGTACCCGCTGGGCAGCAACCCGGCCGATCCCGCCCGCTCGCAGGCGCTGGCGATCAAGGACCTGCTGGCCGCCTACAACGAGATGGGTTGCCCCGACGGCTTCGACAAGGCGCTGCCGCTGGACGGCGACGACGCGATGAGCAGCTGGGGGAATCTGAAGGCCATCTACCGCTGATCCGCACCGGGAATCGTCACCGGGGGGGGGCGTCCTCGAAAGGGCGCCCCTCCCGCGTTTCAGGCCAGGAGTTCCAGCCCGCGCCGGCGGATCGCGTCGCCGAGGACCGCCTCGGTCGCCTGCATGTGGCCGCCGGCGAGGCCGAACTGGACGTGGATCGACGTGAATTCGTCGCGGACCTCCGCGTGGATGCCTGGCCACTCGGCCGGCGGGACGTCCAGCGACGAAAAGGCCCGGTCGATCAGGGCATCGCAGCGCGCTGGTTCGCGGCAGAGGCAGCTCGGCAGCAGCGAGGCCGTCGCGATGCAGGGCGCGACCGAATCGCCCAGCCCCGCCTCGGCGAGCTGAGCCGGGGTGGCGGTGTGGGCCCCCACCAGTTCGACCATCCGCTCCGGGAACTTCCACGAACGCAGGATCCAGGCGCCGGCCCGGCCGTGGTCCCAGCCGTGCGCCTCGCGTTCGATCCCCGCCAGCGGCCGCCGGCTGCGGCGCCACTCGGTCAGCATCGGCTCGTAGAACGTCTGGCAACCGGTCAGCAGCACCGGCACCGCCACGTCGGCCATCAGCATGGCGGTGAAGGCGGCCTCCGTCTCGCCCGGCCGGCAGCGGCGCGCCAGCGCGCGCGCCAGCAGCGAGCGCAGCAGCGTGTCCGTCCAGTACGCCTCCTGCTGGAACAGCTCGCCCGGCGGCCGGGGCAGCGCGTCGCGCATCGAGTAGCCCAGGATCACCGAGCGGATCCGGTCGAAGCCCAGCAGGCTGATGGCGTGGCGGATGCTGGTGACTTCCGTCCGCAGCGCGAACAGCGAGGAGTTGATGGTCGTCAGCACCCGCACGCTCAGCTCCAGCTCGGCGCCGATGATCGTCTCGAGCTTCACGACGTCCGGTTCCTCGCGGTTGACCTCCTCCAGCACCTTCGCCACGGCCGCGGGCAGCGGCGGCAGCTTCATGCCGGCGAACATCACGTCGAAATCCCCGTCCGCGACGGCGGCGTGCAGCTTCAACGAATCGAGCAGGCCCATGGCGGTCTCGCCCTCCGTGACGGTCAGTGGCTGGTGGTCTCCTGCAGGACGTTCAGCACCTCGAGCGCGAGGTGGCCGGCGAGTTCGAATTCCGCGCAGATGGCGCCGAAGCTCTCGCGCACCTGGTCGTGGATCGCCGGCCAGGCCGGCGGCGCGATGTTCAGCTCCTTGCGGGCCACGCGGATCAGGTTGCGGCAGCGGGCCGCGTCCGGCTTGAGCGCGCTCGGCAGCAGCGAGGCCACCATCACCGGCAGCGCCACGGTGTTGCCCAGCCCCTGCTTGCGGATCTGCTCGGCGGTGCCGTTGTGCGCGCCGGCGACCGTCACCAGGGTCGGCGGGAACTCCCACTTCTCGAGGATCCAGGCGCTGGCCAGGGCGTGGTCCCAGCCCACGTGGTCCCGCTCGAGCTGCGCCAGCTCGTTGGGCTGCCCGCTCCAGCGCGCGAAGACCGACAGGTAGGTGTCGGCGTAGACGGTCAGCAGGATGGGCACCGAGATGTCCGCCAGCATCATGGCCGTGAACGCCTCCTCCTCGTCGCCGAGCCCGGAACGGCGCGAGAGGATGCGGGCCAGCAGCGAGCGCAGCAGGGTGTCGGTCCAGAACGCCTCGTGCTTGAACAGGGCGGTCGGCGGGTGCGGCACCGATTCGAGGATCGCGAAGCTCAGCACGATCGAGCGGATGCGGTCCACCCCCAGCAGCGCCACGGCGTGGCGGATCGAGGTCACCTGGGTGCGCAGGGCGAAGTGCGAGGAGTTGATCGTGCGCAGCACCTTGGCGCTGATCAGCGGCTCGGTGGAGATGATGCGCTCGATGCGCCCGACCTCGGCCTCGGGGCTGTTGACCTCCGCCAGCAGGCGCGAGACGGCCGCCGGCAACACCGGCAGCTTGACGTGCTGGAAGGCCGCGGCGAATTCATCCCTGAATGTGCCGGGACCACGGGTGGCGACATCCATCTACGGGCTCCATGGGCGATGGAGAGCTCGGCGAAGGTACACTGTTCAGTCGTGCTATCGGTCGTTTCCGGATGGACTTGAGCGGTTCGGATGTCGCCGGGTGCGATGCCCCTTCCCTTGCCTGCGTCTCATCTCGTTCGCTTCATACAGACCCGCTGGGACGGGGGTGTCTGCAGGTTCTCTGCGCCAGGAGGGCGCAGGGAACCGGAAGTCAAGCACTCCGGGCACAGGAGGTGCCCGGAGCGCGTCCCCCGTCCCAGCGGGTCTGTATGAAGCGAACGAAGGAGATCCAGGCAACGGGAAGGGCCCACCCACCCGGCAACAGCCGAGCCGGTTCAGCGGACCAGGCGGCAACCCAGCGCGATCGAGAGGAACTTGGATTCTTCGGTGTCGGCGCGACTGGTCAAGACGCAGGGCGACGAGGTGCCCACGACTGCAGCAGCGAGGCGGCCCCCGGAGAGGAGGGTGCCGGCCTTGTAGAAGACGTTGCCGCTCTCGATGTTGGGGAAGACCAGGATGTCGGCGGCGCCGCCCACCGGCGAGTCCAGGCCCTTGATGGCGCAGGCTTCGGGCGAGATGGCGACGTCCAGGGCCAGGGGGCCGTCGACCACGGCGTCGGGGAATTCCGCGGCCGCGTCCGCCGCGATGGCCGCCGCCTCGACGGTCGCCGGCATCTTCGGGCTGACCTTCTCGCTGGCGGCCAGCAGGGCGGCCAGGGGCCGCTCCAGGCCGAAGCTGTGGGCCGCGTCCACGCAGCAGCGCAGGATCTGCTTCTTGGTCGCGAGGTCCGGCAGCGGGATGATCGCCACGTCGCTGACGAACAGCAGCTTGCCGTGGCGGGCGGTGTGGGCGGGCAGTTCGAACACCGTCAGGTGGGTCAGGATCGCCCCTGCCGGCAGCAGGCCGCGCTCCTTGTCCAGGATGGACTTCATGTAGTCGGCGGTGCCGATCAGGCCCTTCATCAGCACGTCGGCGCGGCCGTCGCGCACCAGGTCGCGGGCGCGCAAGCCGGCGGCCGCGACGTCCGGCTCGTCGATCACCGTGAAGGCGCCGCGGTCGAGGCCCTGCGCGGCGCACAGAGCGTCGATGCGGGCCGCGTCGCCCACCAGGGTCACCCGCGCGATCCCCTCGCGGACGGCGCGCGCCGCGGCCTCGATCGTGTGGGGGTCGTGGCCCGCGGCCACGGCCACGTGCCGGGCCGGACGCGCCCGCAGGGAGGCGACCATCTCGTCCAGGGTGCGGATGGGGGTCACGATGCGGCCTCCGGGTCGTAGGTGCGGGCCTCTTCCTTGCCGTTCAGGACGCGCAGGGCCCCCTGGACCAGGGCGGCCATCTCGTTCTCGCCGGGGTAGACGACCACGCGGCCGCAGTGCTCCGGGACGTACGAGCGGATCGCCGCGACCAGGCCGGCGCTGCGGGCCATGCCGCCGGTCAGCAGGATGCCGTCGACGGGCTCGTCCTGGAAGGCGGGCAGCAGCATCGCGATGTGCTTGGCGATCTGGTAGGCCATGGCGTCGAAGACCAGCGTCGCCCACTCGTCGCCGTCGGCGACGCGCCGTTCCACCTCGCGCAGGTCCGCGGTGCCGAGCAGGTCGATCAGGCCGCCGCGCCCCTTGTTCAGCAGCTTCAGCTCGGCCTTGGTGAACTCGCCGGAGAAGCAGAGCTCGATCAGCTGGCCGGTGGGCACGGTGCCGGAGCGCTGCGGCGAGAAGGGCCCCTCGCCGTTGAGCCCGTTGTTGACGTCGAGGTAGCGGCCGCGGCGGTGGGCGCCGACGGTGATGCCGCCGCCCATGTGGCAGACGATCACGTTGATGCGCTCGTAGAACGTCTCGTGCTCCTGGGCGAAGCGCTGCGCCGTGGCGATCTGGTTCAGGGCGTGGCTGATCACCAGGCGGCGGACCGCCTTGAAGCCGGTGATCTTGGCCTTCTCCCAGACCTCGTCCACGACCACGGGGTCGACGATGAAGGCGGGCAGGTCGGTGCCGAGGCGGATCTCGTCGGCGATGAGCGCCCCGAGGTTCGAGGCGTGCTCCCCGCCCACGGCGGCGCGCAGGTCGGCCAGCATCCGCTCGTTGACGGCGTAGGTGCCGTGGGGGATGGGCCGCACCAGGCCGCCGCGGCCGGCGACGGCGTCGAGGTCGGCCGGCGTCAGGTCGTGCTCGGCCAGGGCGGCCAGCACGGCCTCCTTGCGGAAGCCCGCCTGATCGGTGATGGGGCGCGATTCGAAGGGGGCCAGCTCGGCGGCGTCGTGCTGCAGCTCCTTGGTGAAGCTCTCGAGGTCGCCCTCGTAGACGCTGATCTTGGTGCTGGTCGAGCCGGGGTTGATCGCCAGGATGCGCGGGCGCGGGAAGAAGGTGTCCCGGGGCGTGCGGGTCCAGTGGCCGAACTTGTGGTGGCGCAGCAGGCTGGCCTTGACCGCGAGCATGACGTCCTGCGCCGAGGAGTCCATCGGCACGTCCACGCCCTTGAAGCGCACGCCGAACATCACCGGGAACTTCTTCGCCTCCGGGTAGCGCGTGGCGTAGAGGTGGAACAGCAGGTTCCCCAGGTCGAGGTTGGGGGCGATGATGACGTTGGTGCCCCCGGGCGCGCCCTCGGCCGGCTGGTAGTACATGGCCGAGCGCCGCGACAGGGCGGTGGAGATCTTGACCTCGCCCTCGATGTGGATCGTGCGGTAGCGCTCGCCCACGGCGATGCGCTCGGCGAGGATCTCGGGCACCAGGGCCGTGGCGCGGCGGACCAGCTCCGGCGACGGGCCCTCGTCGGAGCCCTTGTGCGAGTAGCTGACGATGGCGCCGTTGATCGTCGGCAGCACGTCCTCGGGGATGAGGTCGCGGGCCACGGCGCAGGTGCCCACCGCGATGCGGGCCAGCGTCTCGGGCGTCATCGACGCGTTCACGCCCACGTCGCCGAAGACCACGATGTTGTGCGGGAAGATGCCCGCCGGGTGGTCGGGCGGCAGCACGAAGATGCCCGCCTCGCACATGACCTTGTTGACGCGCAGCAGGCGCAGCATGGGGCGGAAGTAATCCCGCGGCTCGTGCGTGAGGCCGCCGACGACCGTGTCGGCGTGGCCGCAGCGCACGCACATGATGCCGAAGCGGGCGGGTTCGCTCAGCAGCCGGCGCGCCTCCTGCGGCAGGTCGGCGCGGCGCAGTTCCGCCGGCAGGGCCAGGTACTCGGCGACGAACTCGTCCAGCAGGTCGGAGCGGGTCGCGGGGTCGATGAAGGCGGCGTTCTGGAAGGTGTACGCCACGCGGGTCGCGTCGAGGTGGGGCAGCTGCTCGCGCTGGACGGCCCTCACCGCCGCCTCGTCCGCCAGGAACACCAGCCGGGCGAAGCGCGACAGGTGGCAGGCGGCCTCCACGGTGCGCGGGTCCAGCGCCTCGGTCAGCACCACCGTCGGACGGTTCTGCATCACGGCCAGGATCTGATCGTCGAGGGCGCGGTCGATGTCGAACGGCAGCGTCGCGCCCGTGATCTCGGTCATGGGTCCTCCGCGGGCGTGGGGGTCGGGTGTCGGACGGCTGTACCGTCGCAATCATGGTCATCGGCCGCGCTGTTTTCAAATTCACAGTTGTTTTGCAGTCGGCCGTTGCCCGGCGCGGCGGGGCGGTGTTACGGTCCCGCCCGGGCCGCACCACGGGAGGGAGCGTCGCCATGCCACGCAACGGCAACGGCTTGATCGACAGCGAGATGCACCGCGACGCGCTCGCGCGCCTCCGCCTGGTCCTGGGCGGAGAGCCGCCGCGCTGGCTGCTGGTGAGCGCCGCCGGCCAGTGCCTGGTGCTGTTCGAGGACGGGCGCGCGAGCCGCGTCTACGGCGTCTCGACGGCGGCCGCCGGCCTCAGCGGCCGCGAGGGCTCCTTCGGCACGCCGCCGGGCGTGCACCGGGTCGCGCGGCGCATCGGCGCCGGGCAGGAGCTCGGCACCTGGTTCGACAGCCGCGAGCCCGAAGGCGTGTGGCGCCCGGGCGAGCCCGCGCCGCGGGAGGACCTCATCCTGACGCGCATCATCACCCTGCGGGGATGCGAGGAGGGCGTGAACCGCGGCCAGGGTTGCGATTCGGAGGCCCGCTTCATCTACATCCACGGCACCAACCACGAGGGCCGCATCGGCGAACCCGTCTCCCAGGGCTGCATCCGCCTGAGCAACACCGACGTGCTCGACCTTTTCGAGCGCGTCGAAGAAGGGGACCCCGTTGTCATCGTCTGAGCGCCCGGCCGCCTACCACTTCGTCGGGATCGGCGGCAGCGGCATGTCCGCGCTGGCCTTCTACCACGCCGCACTGGGCGGCCGCGTCAGCGGCAGCGACCGCTCCTTCGACCGCGGCGACAATATTGATCTGCGCGCCGCGCTCTCCGCGGCTGGGATCGCGATCCTGCCCCAGGACGGGTCCGGCGCGGCGGCCGGCTGCGACGAGGTCATCGTCTCGACCGCGGTGGAGACGGACAACCCCGACGTGCGCGCCGCGCGCGAGCGGGGGGTGCCGCTGCTGCACCGCAGCGAGCTGCTGGCCCGCTTCGTGGCGGAGCGGCGCACGATCGCGGTGACCGGGACGAGCGGCAAGTCGACGGTCGTCGCGATGACCTTCGCCGCCCTGCGCGGCGCCGGGCTGCAGCCGTCGGTGATCACCGGCGGCGCCCTGGTCGAGCTGGAGGAGCGCGGCGTCCCCGGCAACGCCTGGGCGGATCCGCGGGGCGATCTGCTGGTCGTCGAGGCCGACGAGAGCGACGGCAGCCTGGTGCGCTACGCCCCCTGGTGCGGCGTGGTGCTCAACCTGCAGCGCGACCACAAGGAGACCGCCGAGGTGGCGGCGATGTTCCGCACCTTCCGCGGCCGGACGGCGGGCCCGCTGATCTGCGGCGAGGAGGCCAACCTCGACGAGCTGCGCCCCGACGCGCGCTTCGGCTTCGGCCCGCGCGCCGACGTCAGGGCGGAGGCGGTCGAGCTGCGGCCCGACGGCTCGCGCTTCCGCGTCGGCGGCACGCCGTTCGAGCTGCCGACGCCCGGCCGCCACGACGTGCTCAACGCGCTGGCGGCGACCGCCGCAGCGACAGCGGCCGGCGCCTCCCTCCCCGAGGTCGCCGCTGCCTTGCAGGACTTCCGGGGCGTGGCCCGCCGCTTCCGGGTCCTCGGCGCCGCGCGCGGCGTGACGGTCGTCGACGACTTCGCCCACAACCCCGACAAGCTGCGCGCGGCGCTGTCCGCGGGCCGCCTGCGCGGCGGCCGCATCCTCGCCGTCTTCCAGCCCCACGGCTTCGGGCCCACGCGCTTCCTGCGCGACGACCTGGTCGCCGCCTTCGCCGACGCGCTCGCGCCGGCCGACGTGCTCTGGCTGCCGGAGATCTTCTTCGCCGGCGGCACGGTGACCCGCGACATCTCGTCCGCGGACCTCGCCCGCGGGGTCTCGGCCGCCGGCCGCGACGCGCGGTTCGTCGCCGACCGCACCGACCTGCCGGCGCTGATCGCCGCCGAGGCCCGCGCGGGCGACCTGGTGCTGGTGATGGGCGCGCGCGACCCCTCGCTCACCGGTCTGGCGCGCGACGTTCTGGCCGCGGTGGCCGCCGCGCCCGGCGGGCCGCGATGAGCGGCTTCGTCCTGGTCGACGACGGCCGGGGCCGTCGCCGCGGCCTCTTCCCCCATCTCGCCGCGCCCGGCCTGGTGCACGCCGTGACCACGCGCGACGGTCCCGACCTCGGCGACGAGCCCTCCCACGACCCCGCGCACGCCGTGCCGGTCGGCGCGCTGGCCAGCGAACTGGGACTCGACGGCATCGCCTGGGCGTTCCAGGTCCACGGCGACACCGTGCTGCGCGCCGAGGTCCCCGGTTATGCCGGCCCCGGCGACGCCCTGTGGACCGACCGGCCCGGCCTCGGCGTCATGGCGCGCAGCGCCGACTGCCCGCTGGTGCTGGTGGCCGGGGAGCGGCGCGACGGCTCGGCGATCCTGGGCGTGGCCCACGCGTCCTGGCGCTCGACGGTGCAGCGCATCACCGCGCGGCTGGTCGCCGAACTCGCGTGCGCCGGCGCCGATCCGTCGCGCCTGCGCGCCGGGATCGCGCCCTCGGCCGGCCCCTGCTGCTACGAGGTGGGCGAGGAGGTGCGCGACCGCGCCCTGAAGGAACTCGGTCCCGGCGCCGCCACCTGCTTCCGCGAGCTCGAGGACAGCCTCCACTTCGACCTCTGGGCCGCCAACCGCGCGCAGCTGCGCGAGGCCGGACTGCGCGACGAGGCGATCGTCACGGCCGGGCTGTGCTCGCTCTGCCGCAACGATCTCTTCTTCAGCTACCGGCGGGAGGGCGCGGCGGCGGGGCGCTACGCGGCGGTGATCGGGACCGTGCGCTCAGGGCGGGTCGCCGGGTAGGACGGTGACGTGCAGGGAGGCGCCGGCCGCCTCGCAGGCCGAGCGGATCGCTGCGAGGTAGGGCCGCACTTGCGGGTGTTCCACCGGCGACGCTGTGTGGTACTCCACGGTGTCCACCCCCAGCTCGCGCAGCCGAGCCGCCACGCCGAGGGCCAGGGGCGCGGCCTCGTCCGGCCGCAGCAGGTGGTCGTACCAGGGGATGGGATCCTCGGCGCCGAGCAGGCCGAATTCTCCCGACAGGATGTGCAGGGGCGTCCCGTGCGCGAGGCCGTGCCGCCGGAGGGAGCGCAGCCGCTCGCTGAGGTAACGCTCGACGGCGGGCAGCAGGCCGTCGTCCTCCCGCTTCGCGGCGCTGCAGTAGGAACAGAGGATCTTCACGGTTCCCCGGTCGCGCCGTCGCCGAGCGCCGCCGCGAAACGCCGCACCACCTCGCCCGCCGGCATCACCGCCACGATCCCCTCGACGCTGCGGCCGGCCTGCCACAGGTCCCGGTAGGCGCCGCCCTCGCGCGCGGCCGCGGGCAGGCGGCGCAGCGAGCGGCCCAGGTACCAGGCGCGCATCCACTTCTTGGTGCGGGGGTGGCGCAGCAGGCGCTTGGCGAGGCCGCCGGCTTCCAGCCCCAGCCGATCGATCGTCGGGGTGCGGATCACCGACACCGGCACGCCGGTGAGCTTCTCGGTCAGCACGATGTCCGCGGCGCGGGCGGCCAGGATGGCCGCCTTGTAGTCGGCGTGGGCCGTGCACTCGTCGGTGGCGATGAAGCGGGTGCCGCACTGCACCGCGGCGTAGCCCTGGTCGAGGGCGGCGCGGAATTCCTGCGGCGCGCCGACGCCGCCGGCGCAGACCAGGGGCAGCCCGTAGCCCGACAGCTCCGCGAACAGCCGCTCCTGCGAGCGGCGCCCCGCGTGCCCGCCGGCGCGGTCGTTGACGCAGATCAGCCCGTCGACGCCGGCGTCCACGGCCTTGGCGGCGAAGCCTTTGCCCGTCACGTCGTGGTAGACGAGGCCGCCCGCGGCGTGGATGCGCTCGACGATCGCGCGCGGGTGGCCCAGGGCGGTCAGGAAGAAGCGCACGTCCTCTGCCAGCGCGATGTCGATCCACGCGTCCAGCCGCCGCTGGTAGCGCTGGAAGCCGTGTTCGAGCAGGACGTTCAGCCCGACCGGGGCGCCGCCCGACAGCTCGCGGATGCGGCGCAGGCCGTCGCGGAAATCCCAGCCGTGCACCGAGGTCAGGGACATCGGCTGCACCACGCCCAAGCCGCCGGCCGCCGAGACGGCGGCCACCAGCTCGGGGTTGCTGCAGGGGAACATCGGCCCGCAGATCAGGGGCGTGCGGACGCCGGCCGCCGCGGTGAATGCCGTCACGCGTGTCATGGCCGCATCGTACCCGGCGCGCGGCGGCAGCGCCAGCGGAGAACGGATCCCGACTAGATGCCGATTTAGATGCCGAAGCGCCGCGTGACCTTCACCATCACGATGTCGTCGCCCGGGGACTCCAGCAGCGAGCGCGCGTCGCGGCGCAGGTCCATGCTGCCGGGATCGTCGAAGTTGGCGCGGCCCTGGGTCCAGGCCAGGTAGAACGTGGAGCCCGGGTCGTACTCCCAGCGCAGCACGAAGTTCACCTGCATCGACTTGAGGTTGAAGTCCGGGTCCGCGACCGCGAAGGCGGGGGCCGGCCCGGCGCCGTCGGGGTCCACGAGGTAGGAGCCGTCGTCGCCGCGCTCCAGGGTGGAGCCGCCGTCGCGGCCGTAGACGGTGAAGTCGTAGGTGCTCGGGCTTTGGAACTCCTTGAGGCCCTCGTAGCGGCCCGTGGCGAACAGGGGCTGCAGGTAGGTCTGCAGCGTCAGGCCGGGGGAGAAGGTCCAGTCCACGCGGGTGGTCAACGAGACCTGTTGCATGTCCATCCAGGCGAAGACGTAGCGCGTGCCGTAGGTGGCGGCCATCAGGGGGTCGGTCACGCGCGTCACCCACTGCGTCGCCTCGTGCGTGGCGTTGTAGGAGGGCGAGAACGACAGCTGCAGGGC
>JAURXS010000346.1 GCA_030654305.1 bacterium
TCGCTGCAGGTGCTGCGCGACCTGGCGCCGCTCTTCGGGCGACCGCTGCCGCTGCCGGCCGACCGCATCGACCCGCCGTCGTCGCTGGAGCCGCTGGGCATCCGCACCTTCCACACGCCGGGACACGCCGCCCATCACCAGAGCTACCTCGACGACGGCACGCTCTTCGTGGGCGAGGCCGCGGGCATGACCTGCCCGACTCGCGGCGGCGCGCCGTACCTGCGGCCGGCCACGCCGCCGCGCTTCCACCTCCCGACGGCGCTGCGGTCGCTCGATCTGCTGCTCGCGCTCGATCCGGCGCCGGCGCGCCTGGCCTGGGGCCACCACGGCCTGTGCGAAGAGCCCGGCCGCTTCCTGGCGGCGGCGCGCGGCCAGTTGCTGCTGTGGACTGCAACACTCGACGAGGTGCGCGCAACGCACGGTCCGGCTTGGTCGCCGGACCTGCAGGCCGAAGCGCGGCTCCGCCTGGCCGATGCCGACCCGTGGTTCGCGACCTTCGCGGATCTCGAGGACGACCTGCAGGCGCGCGAGGCCGACTTCCTGCGCAACACGATCGAGGGCATGCTCGGCTACCTGGACAATGCCGGCAAGACGGCTCCCTGACACCGGCGAGGCGGCGCGATCGCGGAAGGGGCGACATGGGGATGCTCGATTCGCCGGTCAAGCGGGCGGCGCTGCTCGTCTTCACCGTCTCCTCGTTCCTCACGCCCTTCATGGCATCGGCGATCGGGGTGGCGCTGCCGGAGATCGGCCGGGAGTTCGCGATCGACGCCGTGTACCTGAGCTGGATGATGACGGCGTTCCTGCTGTCCGCGGCCGTCTTCCTCGTCCCGCTCGGCCGGTTGGCCGACATCCACGGTCGCAAGCGGGTCTTCGTCCTCGGCATCGCTGTCTTCTCCGTCTTCTCGCTCTGGTGCGGCGCCGCCGGTTCCGCGGCGATGCTGGTCGTCGGCCGGGCCCTGCAGGGGGTCGGCAGCGCCATGATCTTCGGCACCGGCATCGCCATCCTCACCTCCGTCTTCCCGGACCGCGAGCGCGGCCGGGTGCTCGGGATCACCGTGGCCGCGGTCTACGCGGGCCTTGCGGCCGGCCCCTTCCTGGGCGGGATCCTCGTGCAGCACCTCGGCTGGCGCAGCGTCTTCTACGTCAACGTCCCGGCGGGAGGCCTCATCATCCTCGTCGTGCTGCGGGGATTGAAGGGGGAATGGGCCGAGTCCAGGGGGGAGCGTTTCGACTTGCCCGGCGCGGTCCTCTACGGCGCAGCGCTGGTCGCGATCATGCTGGGCTTCTCCGAGCTGACGAACGGGCGCGGCGTCTGGCTGCTCGCCGCGGGGGGCGCGAGCCTGGTCCTGTTCGTGCGCCGGGAACTGCGCACGGCCAGCCCGGTCTTCGACCTGCGGCTCTTCCGCGGCAACTCCGCCTTCACGCTCTCCAACCTGGCGGCCCTGATCAACTACGCCGCGACCTATGCGGTCTCCTTCCTGCTGAGCATGTTCCTGCAGTACACCCGGGGCTACGGCGCCGAAGGCGCCGGCGTCGTCCTGGTCGCGCAGCCGGTCGTGATGGTGCTGACGTCGCTGTACGCCGGGAGGTTGTCGGACCGGGTGGAGCCCCGGATCGTCGCCTCGGTCGGGATGGGGCTGGTGACGGTCGGACTCGCGCTGCTCGCCGGCCTGGGCCGGGACACGGGCATTCCCTACCTGATCGCGAGCCTGGTGATCCTGGGTCTGGGATTCGGCCTTTTCTCGTCGCCCAACATGAACGCCGTGCTGGGGTCCGTCGAGCGCCGGCACTACGGCGTCGCTTCGGGCACGGTCGGCACCATGCGCCTGCTCGGGCAGATGTTCTCGATGGGGATCGTGACCCTGATCCTCGCGGTGCACGTCGGGCGCGTCCCGATCACGCCCGCCAACCACGACCAGTTCATCGCGGGCCTGAAAACGGCGTTCCTCGTCTTCGCGGCGCTCTGCGGCGCCGGGATCTTCGCCTCGCTGGCCCGGGGGAGGATGCGGCCCGCGGCGGGCGCTCCCCAGTCCTCAAGCGAGCTCGTCGAGCAGCAGTCCCGTTAGGCGGTCCGCGGTGCGCAGCACCGCGGCGTTGGTCTCGAAGGCGCGCAGGGCCTGCTGGGCCTCGATGACGTCGCGCACCAGGTCCTGCGGCGCGGGTCCCCGGGCGGCGTCGGTGGACCGCCAGCGCGCCACGCGCTCGGCGACGCCGGCCAGCCGGTCCTGCTGGGCCATCATGGCGGACATGGCGTTGGCGACGGCCTGGATGCTCAAGACGGAACCTCCCGCCTACGCCATCGGCAGCCCGGGCTGAAACTTGAGCGGTTTTCTGCCGACCCTCCAACTCGTTGCCCCACAAGAAGAAGGCCCCGCCGTCCGTGACGGCGGGGCCTTGCCGCAGGGCGGTGAACTACTTCACGAGCATGAGCTTCAGGGTCTGGTCGACGCCTGGGGCGGTCAGCCGCACGAAGTAGAGCCCGGCGCCGACCCGCTCGCCGCGCCCGTCGCGGCCGTCCCAGACGACGTCGTGGCGGCCCGTCGTTGCGACGCCGGCGTGCAAGCGCCGCAACAATCGGCCGCCTGCGTCGTAGATGCCGAGTTCCACCCTCCCGTCGCAAGGCACATCGTACTGGATCGTCGTGGACGGGTTGAACGGATTGGGGATGGCGCGATGGATCGTGTATCGGTCGGGAATCCCGTCGTCACGCACGGCCGTCACCGTGTTGTCCAGGACGCCGACGACCTGATTGGCGGCTATCGGTAGCAGCAGCCGCTGGACGTTGCCGTTCGGCCAGTCCACGCGCAGCGAGTCGACCCCGGCGTCGCCGCCCAGGCCGAACTCGACCAGCAGGTCGCCCTGGCCGGGGCCGGCCGTCATGTCCGACACTTCCCGCATCTGCATCCCGAGCACAGGGGACCAGACCGTCACGCGCGCGCCGACGGCCGACGCGTTGTTGCTCGTGCCCTCCAGCTTCACGTGCAGCCAAGCATTCCCGTTGTTGATGTCGTTGCGGAAGAGCGCGTTCGCCGCCCCGTAGTTGCCGAGGTAGAGGTCGAGGTCGCCGTCGCGGTCATAGTCGGCGAAGGCGGCCGCGTGGCCGTTGCCCCCGGCGTAGAGCGGGTTGGCGGTGTCGTCGGTGAAGACGCCTCCGCCGTCGTTGCGCAGCAGGCGGTTGATGCCGCTGCCGATCGTGCCCGTGCTGTAGTTGACGACGTAGAGGTCGAGGTCGCCGTCGTTGTCGTAGTCGCCCCAGCAGGCGCCCATGCCGCCGCCGGTGTCGGCGAGCGGGCCGGCGGTGACGTCGGTGAAGTTGCCGCCGCCGTCGTTGCGCAGCAGGCGGTTGGGCAGCGACACGGGTTTCACCAGGTAGAGGTCGAGGTCGCCGTCGTTGTCGTAGTCGCCCCAGCAGGCGCCGGTCGAGGGGCCGTTGTCCTGCAGGGGGGGCATCGCCGCGTCGACGAAGGTGCCGGCGTCGTTGCGCAGCATCCGGCTGGGCTGCCCGGAGGTCGTCTTGGTCAGGTAGAGGTCCTGGTCGCCGTCGCCGTCGTAGTCGGCCCAGGCGCCGTCGCGGGAGTCGTCGATGTCCTCGAGCATCGGATCCGAGATCTGGGTGAAGCCGCCGGGACCCGGCAGGCCGTTCAGGTTGCGGAACAGCCGGTCGGGCAGGCCGTTGACCGTCGTGACGTGGAGGTCGAGCCAGCCGTCGTTGTCGTAGTCGACCCAGCTCACGCCGGCGGCGTCGGCCGCATCGCTCTCGGGCATGGCGAAGGCGTCGAAGAAGGACAGCAGGTCGTTGCGCAGGAGCCTGTTCGGCAGGGAGTAGTTGCCGACGTAGAGGTCGGGGTCGCCGTCGTTGTCGTGGTCGCCCCAGGCGGCCGCGCCTCCCGCCGCCTGGTTGGCCTCGGGCATGACGGTGGCGTCCAGGAAGAACCCGCCGCCGAGATTTTCCAGGTAGTGGCAGAGGCTCTGGAAGTTCACGATGTAGAGGTCGGGGTCGCCGTCGTTGTCGCGGTCGCCCCAGGCGACCGAGTTCGTCAGGCCGGTGTCGCCGAGGGGACCCGACGTCGCGTTCACCCACTGCGCGGTCGGCGTCAGCGCGGCGATGGCCGCCGCCAGGTTCGGGCGCGGACCGATGGGCTTGGTCGCGACCGAATCCTGGGGGGTGCCGGTGGCCTTCAGGGTCGAGCGCATCAGCGCGGGCGGGATCGGCGTCGTCTGACCGCTGCCCGCCCACCAGCCCTGTAGGCACGCCACGGCCCCGGCCACGATGGGCGAGGCGCTCGAGGTGCCGCTGAACAGCTTCGTGTAGTGCAGGTTCAGGCCCTCGGCGCTGTAGAGGTCGAAGTTGTGGCCGGTGGTGGTCACGTTCTCGCCCCAGCCCTGCACATCGAAGCGGGGGCCGTAGCTGGAGAAGCCCATCCGCACGCGGTCGCCGTGGGCGGTGGTGCCCGTGCCGCCGGCGCCGACGATGATCGCGCCCGAGTCGCCCCACCAGTTCAGGGCGCCGGTGTCGATGTTGCCGTTGCCGCCGGCCTCGATCACGTGGATGCCGTTGGCCACGGCCGTCTGGATCGCGGCGTAGACGACGTTGAAGCTCTGGCTCTGGTAGGGGAAGGCCGTGGTGGAGCCCCACCACTCGATCGGCACGAACTGGAGCAGGTTCGCACCGCTGTAGTCCCACTGCTGCTCGAGCAGGATGACGTCCCCGGGCTGCAGGGCGGCGGTCGCCGCGGTGATGGCGCCGGCGACGTTCCACTGCGGGACGAGGCCGTAGTACGTGCCGCAGGTCAGCAGGGAGGCGCCGGGGCAGACGCCGGTGGTGCCCCAACCGTTGGCGTCGCTGACCAGTTCGCCGATCACGGCGGTGCCGTGCCTCTGGCTGGGGTAGGGCTGCGCGGCGTGGGGGTCGACGGCGTTGGCGATGATCTGCGAGCCGACGGCCTTGGTCACGTCCAGGTGGTTGTAGTTCCAGTCGTACTCGACGTCGCAGACCGTCACGCCCGCACCGTTGCCGCCGGTGTAGGCCCAGGCGGCGTAGGCGTCGATGCCGGCCGACGGCAACGACGAGGCGGGATTCAGGTAACCCTGCAGGAACGTGTAGGGCGGCGGCAGCGGCAGTTCCTGCGGCAGGGGCACGGGCTGCGCCAGATGGATGCCCGGCAGGGCCTCGAGATCGGCGGCGATCAGCCAGAGATCGGGCGGCGGCGCCAGGAAGCGCAGGGTGTAGGCGTTGTTCAGGTTGTAGAGGTCCAGGCCCGAGGCGAGCTCGCCCTCGATCTCGAGCTGGTCCAGGTCGGGCTCGGGGACGGGGGACAGGCGCTCCCACTCGTGGGGGCGCATGAACAGGCGCTCCTCCACGCCGGCGGTCGCGTTCAGGCCGCTGTGGTCGACGAGCACGCCGCCGACCAGGCGCACGGCGCTCTCCTGGATGAACATGATCTCGATGAGATCGGGCGCCGCTGGATAGCGCTCCTGGGCGGCGGCGGCGGATGCGGACAGCAGGCACAAGAACGGCAGGAGCAAGCACGGCGGAACGGATCGGTTCGACATGTCGTCCCCCCTCCGATTCGGGTCCCCCCTCGACCCCGGAATCCTATCACAAAGGAAAACTCACATTCATGATCAATTGACGGCCGGGAGCGGCCCCGGGTGGACACCCGGCCGAAGTCCGTTTATATTCGGGCCGTTATGACATCCATCCTCTTCGGAATCGGCGACAGGACCCTGGCCGCCCTGGCCAACGCGGGCCGCGGCAGCCTGCTGCTGCTGGACATCCTGAAGCAGCTGCCCCAGATCCCCCGGATGCGCCGGCAGGTGCTCGAACAGATGCACATCGTGGCGGTGGGGTCGCTCCCGCTGGTCCTGACGACGTCGATCTTCGTGGGCGCGGTGACGGCGGTGCAGGCCGTCTACCAGATGCAGGCCTACGTCCCGATGAAGTTCCTCGGTACGGTCATCTCCAAGTCCGTCTTCATCGAGCTGGGGCCGGTGCTGGTGGCCCTGGTCGTCGGCGGGCGGCTGTGCGCCAACTACGCCGCCGAGCTGGGCACCATGAAGGTGACCGAGCAGCTCGACGCGCTGGAGATGCTGGCCATCGACCCGATGCGCTACCTGGCGATGCCGCGCTTCGTGGCGACGTTCCTGATGCTGCCGGTGATCACCGTCTTCGCCGACGCCATCGCCATCGTCAGCGGCTACTTCGTCTCGGTCGCGACCATGGACGTGACCATCAGCACCTTCAAGGAAGGCCTGCTGATGTACTTCGACCTGACCGACCTGTTCAGCGGGCTGCTGAAGTCCTTCTTCTTCGGCGCGATCATCGCCCTGTCCGGCCTCTACTTCGGCCTGAACACCCGCGGGGGCGCCGAGGGCGTGGGCAACGCGACGATGATGGCCGTGGTCGGCAGCTGCCTGAGCGTGCTGGTGGCGGACTACCTCCTGGCCACCTTCCTGTTCCAGATCGTCTTCGGGAAGTGACGCGATGACCAGCCCCGCGAACCTGCCCGCCCCGCCCGACTTCCGCGTCGCGGATCCCGCCGCGCGCCAGGGGATCACCCTGCAGGGCGTGACCAAGACCTTCCAGGGCCGCAAGGTGCTCGACGGGCTGGACTTCTCGATCGCGCGCGGCGAGACGGTGGTGATCATCGGGCGCAGCGGCGAGGGCAAGTCCGTGCTGCTGAAGCACATCGTGCGGTTGCTGGAGCCGGACGCCGGCGCGATCTGGGTCGACGGCGCCGAGATCACCGCCCTGCCCCGCGACGGGCTGTTCGAGCTGCGCAAGCGCTTCGGCATGCTGTTCCAGGGCGCCGCGCTGTTCGATTCGATGACCATCTGCGAGAACGTCGGGCTGGGCCTGTCCGAGCACTCGGGCCTGCCGCCGCAGGAGATCCGCGAGCGCGCCTGCCGCTGCCTGGCGATGGTCGGGCTCGCCCAGGTCGAGGACAAGCTGCCGTCGGAGCTGTCCGGCGGCATGAAGAAGCGCGCCGGGCTGGCGCGCGCCATCGCCATGGAGCCCGACTACATCCTGTACGACGAGCCGACCACCGGCCTGGACCCGATCACCGGCGACGCCATCAACGACCTGATCCTGAAGCTCCAGCAGGAGCTGCACGTGACCTCGATCGTGGTGACGCACGACATGGCCAGCGCGTTCAAGATCGCCGACCGCGTCGCCATGCTCAACCGCGGCCGCATCATCTACGCCGGTTCGGTCGACGAGATCCGCAACACGGACCACCCGATGGTCCGGCAGTTCATCGAAGGCAGCGCGCAGGGGCCGCTGGGCTTGTTCTAGATTCCTGGTCCAGCGCCGCCGCGGCGCGGGAGGTGCCCATGGGGACGACGGGTAGGAAACGCGAGATCCAGGTCGGCGTGACGGTGATCGTCTCGCTGGTGGTGCTGATCTGGGGCATGCTCTGGTTCAAGCAGGTGCGTTTCGCCGGCGGCGTCGAACACTACGCCGTGGATTTCACCGCGGTGGGCGGCCTGCAGTCCCACGACCGCGTCCAGGTGCGCGGCATCAGGCTGGGCGCGGTCGAGGACTTCGCGATGATCGGCGACAAGGTCCGCGTCGACTTCTACGTGGAGCCCGACGCCGGGCTCACCCAGGACTCCCGCATCACGCTGACCAGCATGGGCATCGTCGGCGAGATGCTGATCGAGATCACGCCGGGCACCGGCCCCGCGGCGCCCGGGGGCCACGTCTTCCGGGGCGAGGTGCTCAAGGACATGGGCGCCATGATGAACGAGGGGGCCGCCACCTTGGAGGAGGCGCGGACGCTGACCCGCGAGCTGACCGCCTTCATGCAGGAGGTGCGCGAGGGCGACCGCATCGGCGCGATCATGGACGACACCCGGATCACCATGGCCTCCCTGCGCTCCACGAACGAGGAGCTGACGCCCGAGGTGAAGCACCTGGTCGCGGACCTGCGGGCCACCACCGCGGCGGTGCGCACGGCCGTCGCCGGCCCCGACAGCCTGCTCGCGGGGACCATGCGGGGCGCCGGCGCGACGCTGGCGCGCGTGGACTCGCTGACCATCCTGCTGACCCGGACCACCACCTCGCTGGCGGCGCTCGTGGAACGGCTGGAGTCCGGCGAGGGCACGGCGGGACGCATGCTGAAGGATGATTCCTTGTACGCGCAGGCGGAATCGACCATCGTTGCCGTGCAGGACCTGATCGCCGACGTCAAGGCGAGGCCCAAGCGGTACTTCCACGTCAGCCTGTTCTAGCCCCAGCCGGACCCCGGCGGAGACCGAGGAGGAGTCATGGACCCCAGACAGCAGCGGATGATCGAGGCCGTCAAGAACGCCATCATGACCGAGATCAAGGGGCAGCAGCTCTACTCCCACGCCGCCGCCACGACGCAGGACCCTTCCGCGAAGGCGATGTTCACCGCGCTGGCCCGTGACGAGGACGAGCACGTGGCGCTGCTGCAGGCGCAGCACAAGAGCCTGGTCGAGGCGGGCCGCATCGACCTGTCGCAGGTCCACCCCGCCGAGCTGGACCACGGCGCCGGCCACGTCATCGACGACTCCTTCCGCAAGTCGATCAAGCGCGGCACCTTCGAGATGGCCGTGATCGGCATCGGCTGCGACCTCGAGAACAAGGCCATCAACTACTACCGCGACCAGGCCGCCAAGACCGACGATCCCGGCCTCAAGCAGCTGTTCACCTGGCTGGGGGAGTGGGAGGTCGGGCACCTCGCGCAGCTGGTCGAGCTGGAGAAGATGATGCAGGACGAGTACTGGGCGGACCAGGGGTTCGCGCCGATGTAGGCCGGATCGTCCTACGGCGATGTGAACGACGGAGGGCCGCCCGGGGGGCGGCCCTCGTGCATTCCGGAGACCCGGCGGGTCACCAGGTCATGGCCACGCCGGCCTGCCAGCACGCGATGTCGCCGCCCGGCGTGGAGTGTCCCAGGTCCATTGAAACCGGCTCGTACGCGTTGACGTCGTGGCGGGCGACTTCCAGCGCGGTCCAGACGCGGGGCGACAGTTCCGCTCGCCATCGCCCCGCGACGCCACGCTTCACGATCCCTCCTTGCGGCGCCGGGCGCGGACGAGCCCCCACACGCTCAGCACCAGCCACGCCGACTCGATGGCGGCGCTCGACAGGTTGAAGTCGTAGACCAGCGAGACCAGGATCAGGCCGGAGCCGACGGCATTGGCCAGCGAGTAGCGCGGGTCCTCCTGGCGCAGGCGCCCGGACTGCAGCAGCGCGTAGGCGGCGAGCGTGAGC
>JAURXS010000347.1 GCA_030654305.1 bacterium
GAGCTCGGCCAGCGGCATATCGCGAACGGCCCCGCTGCGATCCATGACGCGGGCGGACTCCAGGACGTTGACCGTCTCGGCGCCGTAGCAGCCGGCGTTCATGATCACCGCCCCGCCGACCGTGCCGGGGATGCCGGCGTAGAACTCCAGCCCCGCGACGCCCGCCTCGGCGGCCTTGCGGGCAAGGATGGCGTCGGGCACGGCGGAGCCAGCGCGGATGCGGCTGTCGCCCAGCGCCTCGACGGCGTTGAACCCCCGGCCCAGCCGGATGACCACTCCGTCCACGCCACCGTCGCGCACCAGCAGGTTGGAGCCGACGCCGATGGCCATGACCGGCACGGCCGGGTCCAGCGCCTTCAGAAAGGTCGCGAGATCGGCTTCGTCCTCGGGCAGGAACACGACATCCGCCGGCCCGCCGACGCGGAACCAGGTGAACGGCGCCAGCGGCTCGTCACGCAGGAGCTTGCCGCGTACGGGGGGGAGATTGTCGCGCCAGGTCATGGGCGCGTTCCTGCGTGGTTCGACACGCGCTTCGCGCTGCTCACCATGACGTGGAGGGGTGACGCATCACAGAAGCGCGTCATCCTGAGCAGGCCCGCAGGGCCGTGTCGAAGGACGCACGCCCTCACGCCAGCGCCTCAAGCTGTCCCGGCAGGGCGTAGGACCAGCTGGTGATGTCGCCGGCGCCGCAGAGCACCACGATGTCCCCTGCCTTGGCTTCTTCCTTCACGAGCGCCGCCAGCGCCGCCGGACTGTCCAGGGGGATCGCCCGGCGATGGCCGTAGCGGCGCAGGCCCTCGACCAGGGCGTCGCGATCGACCCCTTCGATCGGCGTCTCGCCGGCCGTGTAGACGTCGGCCACGATGACCACGTCGGCGTCGTTGAAGCAGGCGCTGAACTCGGCCATCAGGTCTCGCAGGCGCGTGAAGCGGTGCGGCTGGACCACGGCGATGACCTTGCCCTCGCCGGTCACGGCGCGGGCGGCGGTCAGCACGGCGCTGATCTCCACCGGATGGTGGGCGTAGTCGTCGATGACCCTCACCCCGTCCACGACGCCCGTGGTGGTGAAGCGGCGCTTCACGCCGCCGAAAGCCTTCAGACCCGCGCGGATCGCCTCCGCGTCA
>JAURXS010000348.1 GCA_030654305.1 bacterium
CAACCAGGCCCACCAGTTCGTCTACGTGCCGGTCACCGTTGCCCGCGCGCCGATCACCCTGTCGGTCTCCCTCGAGGGCTCGTCCACGCCCGGCGACATCACCCGGGTCGTCGACGACCCGCGCCTGTCCACGGTGCGCCAGGGCATCTCCGACCTGCTGGAGACGGCCGTCGGCGAGGACACCCACGTGCCGGCGCGCGTGGAATTCACGATGGACCAGGTCCACAGCGAGTCGCAGATGAACCTCTTCGTGGGCGCGGACGTCTCCTACGGCGCGGGCTCGTTGAGCACGGCCTTCAACTGGGACGAGGGCTCGACCACCAACAAGATCATGGCCAAGTACATGCAGATCTACTACACGATCGACATGGACACGCCGGCCAGCCCGTCGGCGCTGTTCGCCCCGACGGCGACCGCCGCCGAGATCGCCGCCGCCCTGCCGCCCGGCTCGATGCCCATGTACGTCTCGAGCGTGAGCTACGGCATGATGGCCCTGACCTGCATCGAGACGGAGTTCTCCGAGGAGCAGATGGGGCTGGCGCTGAACGCCGCCTACAACGGCACCGTCGACGTGGAACTGGAATTCGGCTACACGGCGCGCGAGGTGCTGCAGAGCGCCTCGATCAAGACCATCGTCTACGGCGGCTCCACCCAGGGTCTGGACGACATCGAGCTGGGCTTCGAGGGATTCATGCAGGTCATCGCGGCGAGCACGGACTTCACGCCGGAATCTCCGGGCGTGCCCCTGGTCTACCGCTTCCGCCACGTCGCCGACAACACGCTGGCCCTGGTGACCCTCACCTCGCAGTACACGCTGGTGCGGCCCCTGCAGATCGAGCAGTTGGTCCGGGTTCAAGTCAACCAGTTCGTCTGCCTGATGGCCGACGACGAAGGCACCGACAACGCCGTGGACATGGACCGGTTCTACGTGTGGGCCAACGCCTTCGACTGCCTGAATGGGGCGGATCCCGGGACCCAGTGCAACCCCGTGAACCAGCAGGTCTACGGCCTGGCCCTCGGCGACTGGGTCGAGATGGGCGACGGCCACCCCGTCATCCACGACGCCGGCGGCGCCTCGGTCATCATCGCCTTCGACACCGAGAGCTTCAACTTCGGCTACGCCAAGCTCAACCTGCACTCCTACGTCCGGGACTACGATCCGGCCTCGACCAACGAGGAGGCCACCGGCTACCTGAACCTGGTGGGCGACACGATGTGGGGCGAGAAGAGCATCATGCTCTACAGCTCGGACTTCACGTTCCGGGTGGACCTGCTGATCTCGCCGGCGAACTGAGGCGACGCCGGTCAGACGTTGCCGAGGTGGACGTGGTCCAGCTTCTCGCGGCCGATCCGCGCCGCGCGCTCCAGGGTGGCGCGCGGCGTGGGCGGCGCCTCCAGCTTCCAGGCCGGGTGGTAGGCCGAGAAGTGCAGCGGGAGGCGCCGGTCCACCGAGGCCACGAAATCCACCAGGGCGCGCAGCTGCGCGTCG
>JAURXS010000349.1 GCA_030654305.1 bacterium
GGCTACCTGCACTTCGAGCAGGCGATGTTCCTGAACTACGGTCCCAACACGTTCGACGTCGCGATGGTCGCGGCGCCCTCGGGCGTGCTGACGGGCCTGATCACCGACTCCGTGACCGCCGAACCCCTGCAGGGGATCGTGCGCGTGTACCGCAGCGACAACAGCGCCCTGTACACCGAGACGACGAGCGACGCCTCGGGCGTGTTCACGACCTCGGCGCTGCCGTACTTCACGTACAACGTGGTGGTGCGCGCTTCGCACCACGTGCCGGTGACGATCGCCATCGAGATCAACGAGCCGGTCGTCGAGAAGGACTTCGTGCTCGACCCGACCAACGGCGACATCCTGGTCATCGACGACAACGCCAAGGCCGGCTTCGCGGCCGACAAGTTCGACGAGAAGGGCCAGCTGATCTCCGCCGGTTACGCCACCGAGGAGGACAAGGCCGTGACCAACCTGGTCAACGACCTCGAGTTCCTGGGCTACGGCGTGACCGTGCAGACGATGGGCACGACCGTGCCCGCGGACTGGTCGCTGTACGACCTGCTGCTGGTCTCCAGCGGCGCCAACGTCACGACGCTGGACGACGCCGCCTTCCGAACGGCGATGATCAACTACGTGACCGCCGGCGGCCACCTGCTGCTCGAGGGCGGCGAGGTGGGCTACGACCACTACAGCACCGGGGCCTTCGCCTCGACGGTCATGCACACCAACGACTGGAACTCCGACCAGAGCGGCACGCTGGAAGTCGCGGCCCCGACGCACTACGTGATGTCGGTGCCGAACGTCATCGGCGGCGGCAACGCGATCACCTACAGCGGCTACGGCGACCAGGACGCGATGACGCCCCTGGCCGACGCCGTGATGGTGGGCACGTGGTCGACCTACCCGACCGACGCCAGCGTGATCTGCTACGACCCGAACCCCGCGCCGGCGGGCGGGCAGATCGTGTTCTTCACCTTCAACTACGCGGCCCTCGAGGCCGGCTGCGCGGCGAACCTCCTGGAGAACGCCGTGCAGTGGCTGCTGACGCCGGAGTTCGGCGGCTGCAGCGTGAGCGGCCGGGTCGACCTGGCCGGCTCGTCCGACGATTCGGGCGTGCTGGTCGAGGCGATCCCCAACGGCGGCTCGACGTACACCGATGCGGCGGGCAACTACAGCCTGCCCGGCCTGTACGCCGGCAACTACACGATCCGCGCCAGCAAGGCGGCGTGGAGCATCGCCTCGACGCCGGTGACGCTGGCCGAGGGCCAGCAGCTGGCGGGCGTGAACCTGAC
>JAURXS010000350.1 GCA_030654305.1 bacterium
GGAATGGAGCGACCCGCCGGCGGCGGGTCGCTCGAAGTGGCGCGCCCAGGAGGATTCGAACCCCCAACCTTCTAATCCGTAGTCAGATGCTCTATCCAATTGAGCTATGGGCGCGACCGCGGCAATATACCATTCCCCCCGTACCCAGGCAAGATGGCGACGGAGAGCGGCATCCACCTGATTATTTCTTGACAGGATGGAGGTTCGCCCCGATTTAGTATTACGTATCCGATAATCGTAATACTTATAGTCGGAGGTGAACCATGATCCCACGCCCACCGTCGCGCCGGACCTGCCCGGCGATCGCGATCCTGATCACGACGCTGTTGCTGGCGCATGCGCCCGCCGGCGCCCACGACGTGTTCTGGACCGCCGGCGCCGTCGCCGACACGCTCCTGGAAGGCCACCTCGCCGGGCACCAGCACGGCGGCGCCGGCAACCAGCCGCTCGACGCCCCGCGGGTCGCCTGGCTGGCGACCGTCGGCACCGACGGCGCCCTGCGCGTCGCGCCGGTGCCCGCCGCCGCGCCGGTGACCGTGCCGGCCGACGGACTCGCCGACTTCGCGCTCGTGGACTGGGGCTGGTGGACCAAGACCGCCGACGGCACCGTCAACCGCCACCCGTCGGAGGTCGCGCGCCCCCTGCAGGCGTGGCGCTCGCAGGAGACGGTCAAGCACCTGCGCGGCTGGTCGCCTGGTCTGGCCACACCGCTGGGCCGGGGCTTCGAACTGACGCCGCTGACCGACCCGCGGGCCCTCTCCCTCGGCGACAAGCTCGCCGTGCTGGCGACCGCCGACGGGCAGCCCGTGGCGGGCGCGGCGGTGGCCTACGGCGACGACACCCGCGGCGCCACCGGACCCGACGGCCGGATCAACATCCGCCTCCGCCACGCGGGGCTGCAGGTCGTGCGCGCCTCCTGGCGCCGGCCCGACGCGGACGATCCCCGACACGAGGACGTCCGCACGGCGGTGCTCACCTTCGACCTGGCGGACCGCTGATGCGCGCCGCGCTGCTGCCGGTTGTCTTCATCGTACTCATGGCGCCCGTCGCGGCGACGGCGCACGGCCTGGACCACACCATCGCCGGCGACCGCGCGGTCGTGGTGACGCTGACGTACGACGACGGCGCCCCCTTCTCCTTCGAAACCTGCGAGGTCACGCCGCCCGCCGCGGATGCGCCGTCGCAGGTCGGCCGCACCGACCGCCGCGGACGTGTCGTGTTCCTGGCGGACCGGCCCGGCGACTGGCGGGTGCGCGTCGTGGCCCAGGACGGCCACGGCGCCGACCTGACGGTGCCGATCGGCGCCGACCTGCTGCCGTCGCAGGACCATGCGGCCGGCCCCACCCGTCCCGTCAAGCTCGTCACCGGCGTGTCGGTGCTGTTCGGCATCTTCGGCGTCGTCGCCCTGCTGATGTCCAGGAGGAAACCATGATCCGCCCGCGCACCCGCGGCCTCGCCGCCTTCGTAGTCCTGTCCGCCTCCCTGCTGTCGGCGGGCGCGGCGACCGCCCATCACGGCGTCGCATCGCTCGGCGTCGCCGGGCTCGCCGGACCCGGCGCGCCGCTGGAGACTTCCAGTTCGCAGACGCTGCCGCGCGCCGCCTGGCTGGCCTGCGTCAAGATCGACCAGCCGACGTTCGAGGCCTTCACGCCGGAGCGCGACGGCGAGGGCGACCGCAGCACCTTCATGATGTTCGGCCTGGGCTACGGCGTGCGGCCCTGGCTGTCGGTCTACGCCTTCCTGCCGTTCAGCGCCAAGACGGTGCAGGACAACTCCTACAACACGGCCGGCTTCACCGACCTCTCGTTCGTCGCCGTGGCCGGCCTGCGCTGGGACGGCGGACCGCGCCTCGTGCCGGCGAACGAGAGCCTCGACGATCTCGAAGACCTGCACCTCACGATCAGCGCCGGGACGTCCCTGCCCACGGGCGAGGAGAACCTGCGCGACCGCGACGGCGCGATCGATCCCGGCCTGTCCCTGGGCTTCGGCGGCCCGTCGTGGAACTGCGGCCTGACGGCGACGAAGGTGCTCGCCCCGCGCTGGACGGCCGTGGCCGAGGCGTCGGTCGTGGGGTTCACGGAACACGAGTACGCCGACGGCGCGCGGGTCCGCTTCGGCCGCGAGACGCGCCTGAACGCGGCGCTGGTGGCGCGGGTGCTGACCCGGCCGGCGTCGAAGCTGCGGCTCGACGTCAACGTCGAGTCCAACCTCCTGGACCTCGGGCGCGACGAGACGGACGGCATCGGCGAGACGGCCACCGGCGGCCTGATCCTCTACGGGGTCGGCGGCGTCCGGCTCACCAAGGGCGCCGCGAGCCTGGGGCTGGGCTGGAAGAAGCCGGTCTGGACCGACCTCCACGAGGATTCCCTGCAGCAGGGCGCGGAGGGCAAGGAGACGGGCCGGCTCATCGCCGCCCTGTCCTGCCTGTTCTGAACGACTCTGAACGAATCTGAACGGCTCTGAAAGACCGTGAAACGGAGCGGCCATGCACGTCCCCGACGGCTTCCTGGGACCCCAGACCTACCTGCCCGCCTACGGCCTCGCCGCCGCGGCGTGGACGGTCGGGCTGCGCCGCCTGCGCGCCCGCCTGGACGCGGCGACCCTGCCGCGCCTCGCGGTGGTCACCGCGACCGCCTTCGTGCTGATGATGATCACCGTGCCGCTGCCCGGCGGCACCACGGTCCACGTCGCGGGCATCGGCATGCTCGCGGTCCTGTTCGGGGTCTGGAACGCGTTCCTGTCGCTGTCGCTCGTCCTGCTGCTGCAGGCGCTGATGTTCGGGGACGGCGGCGTGACGGCGCTGCCGGTCAACGCCCTGGCCATGGGGCTGGTCGGCAGCCTCGCCGCGGTCGGCGCGCACCGCCTGTTGCGGCCGGTGAACCGCGACGCCGCCCTGTTCGCCGCGGGCTGGGCCGGCACCGTGGCGTCCGCGACGGTGATGGCCGGCGTGCTGGGCCTGCAGCCGCTGCTCTCCCGCGCGCCCGACGGATCGCCGCTGTTCTTCCCCTTCGGCTGGAAGACCACGCTGCCGGCCGTGGTCCTCCCGCATCTGGTGGTCGGCGTGGCGGACGGGGTCCTCGCGCTGCTGGCCGGGCGCTGCCTGGCGCCGCGACCGGCGACGGCGGAACTTCCCCGCGGACCGGAGGCGCCGTGAGGGACCGCGCCCTGCTGCTGCTCTACCTCGGCGCGATCGTGGCCGCGACGTTCGTGCACGATCCCGCCCGGCTCGCCGCCGCGCTGGCGGCGGTCCTGCTCACGTCCGGCAGGCGGGC